>CALGHC010000664.1 GCA_937915965.1 uncultured Myxococcales bacterium | reverse complement strand
TGGTCCGCTCAATGGGCGCCCGCCGAGATGCACACGCCCTTCGAGGCACTCTGAAATAAATCGCTATATAGTCCGGAGTTGGCGCAGATCGTGCCGGGGTTGACGTTCTGGCAGTCGGCGTCGCTGTTGCACAGCAGCGCGCACTCTGATCCCGCGCCCGCCGGTGCCTTGATGCATGTAAACAGCATGCCGGCGGCGTTGTCGACGTCGCACTGCGATCCGGCGCCGCAGGAGCAGTCCTTGGTGCACACGGCCATCGAGTGGTCGGCGCCGAGCTGCAGCGCGTTGCTGGTGCAGATGCCGTAGCGGCAGTCGCCGGGGGCGCCGCACGCCGCTCCGTGCAGATGTCCCATCGGGTTCGAGACGCTGGCGCTCTTCTGGCAGTCGGTCGAGTTCGTTTCCCCGCCTGGTGTCAGTGAGGTCGATGGGCAACCGGCGAGGGCCAGCGCCAGCGACGTGGCCAGTAGGAGGCTGGTGCTGTTGTGGGGGAGGTTTGTCATCGGCAGTGTTCCTCCGAGGCGACACATGCGACCGACGACCTCGTCGCTGCAGTTCCCAGCGGGCAGGTCGAGATTCGATCTCTGTCGCGGTTGTGGGCCATCACTCGCTGCACGGGCACATGCCATCCGCCGGGGCGACGTCAACCGAGATGCTGTCGATCCACGCGCCGCGCGCCGCATCGATCTTGGTCGCGACGCTCGAGAACGTCACGCCCAGTTGCACGATCGAGTTGCCCTCTCCGCTGACCTCGAACGGTACGGTCATCGTCTGGAACGGGTCGGTGGACTGACAAAGCGGCTTGCCGATCAGGGCGGTACCGAGGCGCGCCTGCAGGGCCCCACCGCTACAGTCGCTCCCGTCCACGTCGAGCATGGCGTCGAAAGTAAGCGTGTAGCTGCCCACAGGCAGCGCCAGAGGCGGCAACCAGGCCTCGTAGATGCCGATGCCATAGCCGCAATGCAGGCTCTGCTTGCCACCCGCCGAGACGACGGCCGTTGGTCCCCAGCTCAGCCCGCCGCCGCCCTCGTCCTCCTCGGCGCGCAGCGACCAGCCCCCGGGGATGGCGCCTTCGAAGGTCTCGGCATAGACCTGGGGCGTGCCGCAAATCGGTGCGGTCGTGCACGCGCCGGTGGTGCAGAAAGCGATATCGCAGCCCCCCGCGTCGTTGCATGCGATGGCCGACGCTTCGCACGTAGCCGAATCGACGTTGCAGAAGTCGGTTGTACAGGCGAAGGCGTCGTCGCAATCGCCGTCCACGGTACAGCAGCCGTCTCCGGAAACCGGGCTGCCCTTGCAAAGGCCCTTGCCGTTGCACTGATCCTGGGACGTGCACGCGGAGCCGTCGTCGCAGCTGACGCCGTCGGGCTGCCAGGGGTGATTGCAGCCCGTCTTCGAGCTGCACGAATCCAGCGTACACGGGTTGCCGTCGTCGCAGTCCGGCTTGGGCCCGGCGACGCAGCCCGCAGGTGTGCAGGTCTCCGCGCCGTTGCATTCGTTGCCGTCCGAACACGACCCGCTCACCTTGACGAGATGCTTGCAGCCCTCGCTTGGCAAGCAGTAGTCGATGGTGCACGGCGTCTTGTCGTCGCAACCCGCGCTGAAGCCGCCCTTGCAGACGCCCGTGGCGCATTTCTCGCTCGAGGTGCACTTTGAGCCGTCGTCGCAAGCGAGACCGGTTACGTCCGTATGGCCACAGCTCTTTTCGCTCTTGTCGCAGCCGTCCAGGGTGCATGGATTGCCGTCGTCGCAGTCCTTGTTGAACTCGCAGCAGTCGGGCGTTGGGGTGCCGTTGCACACGCCGCTCTTGCAGATCATGTCGGTCGCGCAGCCAGTGCCGGTATCACAGGGGCTGGTATTGAAGGGGTGCGTGCAGATGCCCGACTGCGGGTCGCAGACGTCGTCCGTGCAGGGGTTGCCGTCGTTGCAGTCGATCAGCGTGCCAGTCGTGCACGCGCCTGACTTGCAGGTGTCACCGACGCTGCAGGCGTTGCCATCATCGCATGCGGTGTTCTCGGACGCGGCCGTGTTGTGAAGGCAGCCCTTCGCCTTGTCGCAGGTGTCGACGCTGCAGGGGTTCTCGTCGCTGCAGTTGGTGATGGGGCCCACGCACTTGCCGTTCTTGCACGCATCGTCGCTCGTGCAGAGGTTGCCGTCTTCGCACGGTCCGCTGAGCACCTTGTAGATGCAGCCCTTGACCACGTCGCAGCTGTCGGCGGTGCACGAGTTGTCGTCGTTGCATTTGAAGGACTCGCCCTCGCAGACGAAGGCGGCCGAGCACGTGTCCTTCCAGGTGCACGCGTTGCCGTCGTTGCAGTCGCCCTGATGGAGCGTGTGCTGACATCCTTTGAGCGGATCGCAGGTGTCGAGGGTGCAGGGGTTGCCGTCTGGGCACTCCAGCGGCGGCGTGCCGTTGCACGTCCCCGTCTTGCAAGTGCCGCTGCCGTTGCACACGTCGCCATCGTCGCATTTGGCGCCGTCCGGCAGCCCGGTGTGGATGCAACCTTTGCCGACGTCGCAGAGATCCAGGGTGCAGAGGTCGCCGTCGTTGCACTTGTTGAGCGCCTGCGCGGCGCAGCTGCCCGAGATGCAAATCTCGTTGAGCGTGCACTCGTTGGCGTCGACGCACGGCTGACCCTCGAGTGGCTTCGGGTCGTTGAGGCAGGAGCCGCCATTGCACAGGTCAAAGGTACAGGGGCTGCTGTCTACGCAGTCCGCGTCGTTCTTGCAGCAGGTCAAGATCGGTGCGCCCGCGCAGACCTTGCCCGTGCAGGTGTCTGCCTCTGTGCACGGGTTGCCGTCGTCGCACGCGCCGGTCAGCGTCGTGTGCCCGCACGAGCCATCCGCCGCGCAGGTATCCTGGGTGCACGTGTTGCCGTCGTCGCAAGACACCGCGGTCGTGGGCTGGCAGACCCCCTTGGCGCACTCGCCGGCCTGGAAACAGACATCGGCTGGCAGGCAAGCTGCACCCTGGGCATGGGCCTGGTTCAAGCAGCCCTTGACCGGCTCGCAGTTGTCGAAGGTGCACGGGTTCTGGTCGTCGCAGATCGTTGGCGTGCCACCGACGCACTCGCCGCCCACGCAGCTTTCTCCGGTCGTGCAGATCTTGCCGTCATCGCAAGGGCCGATGTGGTCGACGTAGGTGCAACCGTTCGATTCGTCGCAGATGTCGTTGCTGCACGGGTTGCCGTCGCCGCAAGCCGCGTGATCCCCGGTGTGCTTGCAGCCGCCCCCACTGCCGGCGCAGCTGTCGGTGGTGCATGCGATGCCGTCGTCGCACGTCGCCTCGTCGGTCAGACCATCGCAGTCATTGTCCTCGCCATCGCAGGTCTTTTCGATGTTCTCGTAGCCGGCCAGTTGGCCGAGATTGCAGATCCACTTGCCGGCCTCGCAGCGTGAGGTCGTCGCGCCGCTGCACACGCCAACGCTGCCGCAAGCAGCCCCGGCCTTGCCGTCGAGGGACTCGTCAGTCAGGCCGTCGCAATCATTGTCCTTGCCGTCACACAGCGACTCTGTCTCGGCCTCGTATGACGTGCCGGCTGCGGTCACGCAGGTGACGGCGCCGGTCGCCGCGTTGCAGCTGGCGCTGCTCGACACGCCCGTGCAGACGCCCACTGCGCACCGCGCCGTCGCCAGAGTCTTGCCGTCTGCGGCAGCGCCGTCGGCCGCGTCCGCCTCGTCGGCAATACAGTCCTTGTCGGAATCATTGATCCGACTCTCCACGACATCGGGCTTGCCGTCGCCGTCAGAGTCGACGGGCGCAGCGACGTTGGCACCGACCTCGGTGGGGTCGTCCACGCCGTCGCCGTCGCTGTCCGCGCTGTTCGGGTCGGAGCCGATCCGATACTCGTCCAGCCCCTTGAGGCCGTCGCCATCGTCGTCGGCGTCACCGTCCCGACAGGCTTTGGACTGGCCTGCCCACGAATCGTCGGCACACAGGCCGCTCTCGCAGTCGCTGTCCACGGCACAAGCGCTGCCGAGGGTCAGGCGCACCGGGTCGCCGCAGCCGGCGAACGCAGTGTGCAAGAGGATGAGACACAACAAGAATCCCGCGCTGCGTTGGAATCTGCTGACCTGGTGACTTCTAGTGGGTGATCGCATCGCTTCCCTGGATCGTGGGCGGATGCGAGCAGGATAACCCCAAGATGCCCGCAAATCTACCGTCGCTCGCATGAGGCGTCGCTTACCCGCTGCGTCGCCTTTGGAGCGGTCGTTGCTGAAGGTTGTCTCAGGTTGGCGCGCCGCTCAGCCACCGGCGCGGGCATCTTCGAGGCTGTAGTAGGTGCGCAGGACCTTGCGAACATAGTCGTCTGTCGCTGCGAACGGTGTCGTTCCGGTCCGTTTCACCCGGGACGACCCCGCATGATACGCCGCGAGCACCTTGACGAGGTCGCCGGCGAAGCGATTGGCGAGGACCCGCAGGAAGCGGGAACCACCGAGGATATTCTGTTGCGGGTCAAGCGCGTCGACGACTCCCATCGCCCGCGCCGTGGCCGGCATCAGCTGCATGAGCCCGACGGCGCCCTTGATTGACTCGGCCTGAGGGTGGAAGGCGCTCTCGACCTGAATGACCGCGCGGATCAGATTCGCAGGCAGATGGTAGCGCGCCGCGGCTTCGTCGATCACCGGCGCATAGGGGGTGTCTTGGCCCGCAGGAAGGGGCACCTGTGGAACCGGCGCGGGGGTCGGTCCGTAGCGCACTCTGGCGTCGCGCCGGCGGTCGCCGCGTGTGGGCGCGGAGCTACCTGCGGCGGAGCTACCCACAGTGGGCCTACCTGCGCTGGAGCCTCCTTGACCGGGGGCGCTGGCGTCTGAGCGAACCCGCGCGGGCGGAGCTGGTCTGGCGCGCGGATTGGTGAGGGCACGCACCCAATCGCAGGCTGTCGGCTTGAGATCCGACGGTCGACAATGCGCCCTGAGCCAGGAACGCTTGCGCTTGTGCCAGGGCACGCCATCGAGGTTGAACGCGCTGACGACGCCGCCGTCTTCGCAAACCAGGAACGCTTCTTCGCAGGGCGGCAGCGCGCCCGCGGAACGCGGCACCCCGAGCGCGATCAGCGCAAAACAGATGCCCAGCACCCCACTGACCGTTCGAGTTGGCAGTGGTGGCCGGCGTCGAGCCGTCGCATCACTGCGCGCATCACCGCGGCTCGAGCTGCCTCCTGGGCAACCGCGACCGCGATGTCGCTGCTGAGATGCGTCTTCGGTGGCGCTCCCATCGGTGGCGGCGCTTGAGCGCGGACTCAAGCAGGCTGTCGTTCGCGATCGCATCGGTCTCCTGATTCTTCTGCCGGACTACGCCCTGCGACGAAGAGACGCGGCTGGCTGCGGCGCCATTGTACCTGTTGCTGGAAACGCCTCAACTTCGTCCGTTCTTCCCGCGGGTCGTCGTCGCGAGGGGGCTCTGTCTGCGTGGGTCGCTTCGCGTCGCTGCGTCCGGCATCCTCCGGTTCGTTCCTCGCGGCACTTGCGCTCGTCGCGGCGATGCGGAACAACCGACATCGCGGCGTAGCACCAGATCAGGCCGTCGGTCGGTGGCGCGCACGCACCCTGTGCCACCGCCTTGAGGAGAACACCGTCTTGAGGAGAACACCGTGAGCCAATCGAAGCCAGCTCCGCGCGTCGCCCTCGTCGGCTACGGCCCTTGGGGGCGCAATATCGCCCGCAATCTCTTCGAGCTTGGTGCGCTGGCCGGTGTCTGCGACAGCGACGCGACGCGCCGCGCAGAGGTCAGCAGCCGCTGGCCCGACCTGCCCGTGTGGGCCGATTCTGCCGAGCTGCAGGCGGCGCTGCCTGCTGACGTGGCGATAGCGATCGCCGCTCCCGCCGCGCGCCACGCGGAGCTGGTGCGCTTCTTCCTCCTCGGCGGCCGCGACGTCTTCGTCGAGAAGCCGCTGGCGCTGCGGGTCGACGAGGGCGAAGAGTTGGTTCGACTCGCGGCCCAAGCCGACCGGATCTTGATGATCGGCCACCTGTTGCACTACCACCCGGTGATCGAGCGACTCGATGAGCTGGTGCGCAGCGGCGTCCTCGGCCGCCTGCGCTACCTGTATTCCAACAGGCTGAATCTCGGCCGTTTTCGTCGCGAGGAGAACAGCCTCTGGTCGTTCGCCCCGCACGACGTCGCCGTGCTGCTGCGGCTGGTGGGTTCGGCGCCGAATCGCGTCGCGGCGACTGGCGGTTACTTCCTTCACCCCAAGGTCGCCGATACCACCCTCACGACACTGGGCTGGGACAACGGCGTGCAGGCCCACATCCACGTCTCCTGGCTCCACCCCTTCAAGGAGCAACGTCTGGTTGTGGTCGGTCAGGACGCGATGGCGGTCTTCGAGGACTCCCGCGCTGACGACAAGCTTGGCCTCTACCGTCACGGTGTCACCTGGCAGGACGGCGTTCCCCAGCCACGCAAGGCCGAGCGCGAGCCCGTTGCCGTCGGAACCGCCGAACCGCTGCGCCACGAGATGGAGGTCTTCTTGCGGGCGGTCTCAGAGCGCCTGCCGCCCATCTCGGATGGCCTCGAGGGACTCGCAGTTCTGCGTGTTCTGGATGCTGCCGAGCGTTCGTTGGTCGCCGGCGGGACGCCAGTCGAGCTTGAGGCTCAAGCTGCGCCGTGGCGCGCCCACCCGACCGCGGTCGTCGGCAGCGCCGCGTCCATCGGCGCCGGCACGCGAGTCTGGCATTTTTGCCACGTGATGGACGGGGCGCGCATTGGCCGGGACTGCTCACTTGGTCAAGGTTGCTTTGTCGCCGATGGCGCGGTGCTCGGAGATCGCGTTCGCCTCCAAATGGCATCTCGATCTACAAAGGTGTGACCCTCGAAGACGATGTCTTCTGCGGGCCACACTGCGTCTTCACCAACGTGACCAGGCCGCGCGCCGAGGTGGATCGCAAAGCGGAGCTCGATCCGACCCTTGTCCGTCGCGGAGCGACCGTCGGTGCCAACGCGACGATCGTCTGTGGCCACACAATCGGTCAGTGGGCGTTCGTGGGCGCTGGCGCCGTCGTCGTCCGCGACGTCGCCGATCAGGCGCTCGTTGTCGGCAACCCCGCCACCCAGGTTGGTTGGGTATGCCGTTGCGGAGAGAAACTCGCGCTCGCCGTCGAAGCGGCGCCATCGGATCGCGCCGAGTGCACGCGCTGCGGCCGCTCCTGGCAGCGCGGCGATGGCGGCCTCGTTGAGGTGGGCGCCGCGAACGCGGAGGATCAGCCATGACCGCTCAGCCCGCTGCGACGACGATTTCGGACAGCGTGCCTCTGCTCGACCTCGCACGCGTGCTCGCGCCACACCGGTCCGAGCTGCGGGCGGCGTTTGAGCGTTGTCTGGACCACGGCCGCCTCGTCCTGGGGCCAGAGGTCACTGCGTTCGAGGCTTCGCTCGCGGCATCGACGGGCCACGGCGGCGCCGTCGGCGTGTCCAGCGGTACCGACGCGCTGCTGGCTACCTTTCTCGCTCTTGATCTGGCCCCGGGTGACGAAGTTCTGACCACCGCCTTCACGTTCATCTCGACGGCGACCTCGGTGCTGCGCGCGGGCTTGCGACCCGTCTTCGTGGATCTCGCAGCCGACGGCTTCCACCCGGACGCCGGCGCCTACGAGCGCGCCTGGACCCCTCGGACCCGCGCCGTGCTCGCCGTTCACCTATTTGGCGAGCCGGTCGCGCTCGACGACGTCGCCGCGCTGTGTCGACGAAGAGGCGCGGCGCTTGTCGAGGACTGCGCCCAGGCGATTGGCGCGCGCCACGCGGACGGCGGCCACGTCGGTCACCATGGCTGCGCGGCGACGTTGTCGTTCTTTCCCGCCAAGAGTCTCGGTGGCCTGGGCGACGGCGGCGCCGTGCTCGCCAACGACAGCGATTGGCTGGCCGAGGTTCGCTCCATTCGTCAGCATGGCTGCAAGATCCGATATCGCCACGACAGGCTCGGCGGCAACTTCCGGCTCGACGCCCTGCAAGCCGCGATGCTTGCGGTGCTGTTGCCACAGCTGCCTGGCTGGATCGAGCGGCGGCGTGACAACGCGACGCACTATCTGCAAGCGTTCTGTTCGCTCGCTGACGGGCTCGGCGATGGCTTCCTGCTGCCGCCTGATCGACCCGGCCATGCCTGGAATCAGTTTGTGGTGCGTGTTGCCGGGCGCGATCGCGTCGCCGCCGCGCTTCAGGCCGCCGGTGTTGGCCACGCGATCTACTACCCCAGTGGCCTGCACCAGCAGCCCGCCCTCGCCGGGGTGTCCCCGGTCGCCTCGCTGCCGCAGACCGAGCAGCGTTGCCGCGAGGTCCTCGCCCTGCCGGTCTACCCGGGTTTGACCGAAGCCGAGCGCGACCGCGTCGTCGAGGTTGTTCACGGCGCCTGCCTCGCTTGACCGCAACGTCGCTCTCGGAGGGCACTGCGAGGGGGCGATCGTCGCGACCCCGAGGTCGCGTCCGCTCGGCATCGCTGGCGTTTCGCTGGCGCGTGCCCTACAGTCCGCGTCGCCGATCGGGCGCCTCTCGCCGCCCCGCCCGAGGTCCGGGTTTCGACGCCCCCCAACGAACCATCCGCCGCGTCTTGCGACCGGCTCACGAGGACGAGCCATGGCAGCTGCCCCCCACACGACAACCCAGGCCGCCAAACCCAAGCCCAAGGACGACGACAAGGACAAGCGCGACGAGTCCGGGCTCGGCCCCCTGGGGGAGCGTCTCTTCCGCAGTCGGACCATACATCTCAGCGGCGCGGTCGATGACAAGCTCGCCGCCCGCGTGGTCGCGGAGCTGCTCGCCTTGGAGGCCGACGATGCCGAGTCTCCAATCACGATGTTCCTGAACTCCCCTGGTGGCAGCGTCACCTCGGGCTTCGCCATCTACGACGTGATGCGGTTTATCGGTCCCGATGTGCACGTCATCTGCACCGGTCTGACCGCTTCGATCGCGACCGTGATCTTGCTGGCAGCGCCCGCCGACAAGCGGCTCGCGCTGCCCAACGCGCGGCTTCTGATCCACCAGCCACACATCCCGATGACCGTCTATGGTCCAGCGAGCGACCTGGAGATCACCGCGCGGGAGATCCTCAAGACGCGCGAGCGCATCAACACGCTGATCGCCAATGAGACCAAGCGCACCCTCGCTCAGGTCGAAAAAGAGACCCAACGGGACTACTGGCTGACGGCCGAGGCTGCCGTCGAGTACGGCCTGCTGGCCCGAGTCGTGACCAGGCGCGCCGACCTGGCCTGAGAGGCGGCAGGCCGCTCTCGGCCAGTACCCGCGGCGCTGCGCTGCTCACCGCGGCGCCGCGCTGCTCACCTACATGTCGATGATGATGACGCCGTTGTTCGGCTCGTCGTCGCTGCCTCGGCCGCGTCCGCGATCGTTGTCGCCATTGTCGCGGCGGTCGTAGTCGTAGTTGTCGCCGTCGCCGTCGCCGTCGCCGTCGCCGTCAGCTTCGCCCCGGCTTCGGCCCGGCTCTTCGTACGAGAAGCGGCTCGGCTGCTCGATCCACGGTTGACGACGAGCCTCTTCCTGCTCGCGGCGCCGGATCTGCTCGATGATGAAGGCGTCCAGCATCGTCCGCTCCAGCTTGCCGTCCGCCGCCTGTTCGACGGATTGGCAGGTCCTCGGCTCCAGGACCCCGGTTGCGCCACCCTTGGACGCAGGATCCGAGACCCAGGATCAAGTTAGCACCCAGGTAGGGGGGGGGCAAGTTGATGGCCTCGCATTGATGCACTCGGCGCGGGCGATGTCGTGTGTAGTTCACTACTTCAGCGAACATCGTCAGACAGCGACCTTGCTTGAGGCCCGACCGCCGAGGTTGTCGCCGGGGGTCGACACTCCGCGGCGACCGGGCCGGGCAGGTTGGCAAGGAACGTCTCGAGTTCGGCGCTGTAGCGGGCGTCATCGCTGTCGCTCGGGTGCAGCGCGAAAGGCGGCTCGAAGCGCGTGGCTGTCGCCCCTCGCTGTGCGCACGCAAGCAGGCGGACTGGCGCTGTGTGGTTGGCGCGGTGGTGGACGGGACGAAAGACAATGTCCGCAAGACCGGCCGCACGCAGGGCGGCCTCCACGCGCAAGGGCTCATGCGGGAACACCAAGCAGAAGAGCCCTGCGTCTCGGAGGCCTCTCGCGGCAGCCAACGCCGCCCGCTCGAGGTCCAGGTGCGACTCGTAATGCGCCACCCGGCGCTCCTCGCTGGCCGGAAGGAGGCGGCCCACGAGAGGGTGAAAAGGCGGGTTGCAGACCACGAGGTCGGCGGCTGTCGCGTGAGTCGTGTCGGTCACGTCGCCGCAGGAGACGACCGCGCGGCCGTCGAGTCCAGCCAACAACAGGTTGCGCGTGGCGCGATCAGCCAGAGCCGGCTGTAGCTCGACGAGCCGGATCTGGCTGGCCTGGAAATGAAGTCCGAGGAGGATCGCGATCAGACCCGAGCCGGCCCCCAGATCCAGACACCCAAGCGGTTCGTCCTGCCGAAGTTGGCGCCAGCACTGCGCCGCCCACCAAGCGACCAGCGTCGCGTCCACGGATGTCCGGTATCCGTCCCGTGCCTGCAGCAGCACCACCCGACCCCGAAGGAGGACATCAGCCGTCTCGCCCTCGTGGCGCAGGTCATCGACGGACGCTGCGCTCATTGCCGGCCCCCAAACAGTCCAAGCTGTCCAAGCAGGCCAAGCAACGTCGAAGTCTCAACCGAGCCGCTTCGAAGCACGCGCAATTCACCGTCAAGAAGGGAGATCAGCGTCGAGGCCACACCCTCGCCGCGTGGCCCGAGAACGAAGGCGCCGTCGAGAGCAGCCGTCAGACCATCGTCCAGGCCCTCGATCATCCTCGCCGGCGGCTCGCCCGGAAGGTTCAGGCTGGTGCTGATCATCGGTCGGCCAAGCGCGCCGGTCAGGGCGATCACTGCGGGGTGGCGGTCGATTCGCAGCGCGATCGTGCCCGCGGCGCTGACCACCGCCGGCGCCGCCGCCGTGCCGGCTGGCAGGACGATGGTCACCGGCCCAGGCCACGGCGTCGCGATCAGGCTCTCGGCTTCGTCGCTGGCGGCGAACCAACCGCGAGCAAGCTCAACGGATCCGGTGACCACGACGTAGCCATCCCGCCCGACGCGCGCCTTGATTGCGTCGAGACGCAACAACGCGGCGCCATTGCGCGGGTCGACCCCGATGCCGGGCAGACTGGTGGTGTAGTGGGCGATCAGCGCGCCACGACGCAACGCTGCCGCCGCCCGCGAGGCCGATCGGAAGCGGGTCAGCGGCCGCTCGGGAGGGCGCTGAAGACCAACGCGCCGTGGCCGAAGCCCGCCGGCGGGAGGCCGTTGTCGACTCCGGCCGCGGCAGCGTCTGCCCCGGCCTGGTCGTTGTGCGTCAGGAAGAAATAGGTAGCTGCGCCACCGAGAGCGACGGCGAGACCCAGCCCCACACCAGCGATCAATCTCCCGCGTCGGATCGATGACGCCTCTTCGGCGGTCTCGACCTTGACCTCATCGAGGGAGAAGTTCGACGCGCCGTAGCCCAGGCCGACTGCCAGGGCGATGACGCCCGCGCCACCGGTGGCGAGGCCGGGCACCGATGTATACCAGGGCTTGGGGGCTGCTTGTGCGTCGTTCGTGCCGAGGATCGTCGCGACCACGCGCTTGACCGCCCGCTTCGAGACGCCAACTTGGGGTACTCGCACGGTCGTCGATCGCAGCACCGAGCCCGCCCCGGCGTCGACGACGTAGGCCACCAGGGTCTTGTCGAGGACACCCAGCACGACGACCAGGTTGACGCCCAGCTGCTTGCCGAGGGTGACCCCGTCGCTTGGAACACGCTCGCTGGAATCGTCGAGCGACGCGTAGGAGAGGGCGATCGTGTCGTCGTCGATGACCAGGCGCGTGTCGAAGTCGATGCCGACGTGGATCTTCTCGGTCCTGCCGCCCGCGATCTTGACGCGGTACTGCATCGAGCTCAGGTCGCCGCGCTGCAGGCGCAGGGTGTACGTGCCGGCGATGAGGTCATCGACGGTCGCAGGGGTCGTGCCGCGTTCGACACCGCCCAAGATGACCTTCGCGCCCGCTGGCGTCGACGTGACAGAGAGGGCGCCCTTGTCCACAGTCTGCGCCTCGGTGACGACCTGGTTGAAGACCTCGACCACGTCGGGCCGATAGTTGTCGTCCGTAATGGGCGCCTTGACCCCGAACGCGGTGATCACCGATCGGAAGACCTCGCGGGCGGAGTCGATGTCCTTGGCGACCACGTAGGCGGTCGCGAGCTGCGCGAGCAGGTCGAGGTATTCCTTGCGCATTTCGGCGTCCGCGCCTGGCGCCGCCAACGCGCCGCGGTACTTGGCCTGAGCGGCCTTCAGGGTGCCGATCGCCTTCAAGGCGTCAGCGTTGAAGAGGTACTCGACGCCTCTCTTCTTCATCTCGGCCAGGGCCTCGCGGCGCTCCTTGGTCAGGGCGCGCGGCACCTGATCGCGGGTGGCGGCTATCTTGCCAACGACCTGGCTCGCGGCGATGAGGATGAAGTCGCCCGAGTTCTGAGCGGAGAAGGCCGCGGCGACCTCCCTCATGTAGTCCGCAGTCAGGCTGCTTGGGTCGGGACCGTTGCGGACCTCGACCATGGCCAGAGTGCGTTCGACTTCGGCGCTGTCGCTCGCCAGCGCCCCAGCGGGCACCGCAAGCGCAGCAAACAGAAGCGCAGCCGAAACCACAGCGGCCGTCGAGGGCGACGCCAGCGGGCGGATGAGGAGATCGGACATCAGGATGGCCTCGAGACCTGCCTGGCCAGGAGCGACGCCGGGCAGCGTCGACCCCAGCCGAGTCATTGCGATTCGCACACGGCGCGCGGGCTCGTCATCGCCGTCATCGCCGTCATCGCCGTCATCGCCGTCATCGCCCCCACTTAGTCGCGCTGCCGCGACCTCGTGATCGGCTGATGCGACGCGCCTCCGCGAATCGAGGCCCGATTCTAGGCCGCGAGGGCGCGGTGTCAAGCAGAGCCCCGCCCCCCGCGTGCGGACGGAAAGCGCTGCGGATCCGGACGGCTGCGTGTCGGAGGCTCGCCCGTTGGTACCCCGGTGGCACTCCCACGGCACTGGTGCCGAGGCTGCTTCGAGCGCCGCGCCCGCGGCAATGGCAGTCGAAATTAAACAGGAATCGCGTTCTTCTGCCGTTGGCATGGCCTTCGCATCACGGCACACCTGACCGGGTCGACTGTGTCGCGCTGTGCGGGCAGGCCGGCCACGGAAATGGAGGACAAAGATGAGCGAGACTACCTACCCCGCCCGCGGTCGCGCCAGACGCAGGCTGGCTGTGTTGTTGCTTGGCGTCACGATCGCTTGCGGCGAGGCCGCTGCCGGACTGCCCGCCGCGGGGAGCCGCGACGCGCCCCCTCTCCAGGAGGCTCCGGCTGTTGCCACGGCCGCCGAGTCCAGTTCCGCCGGCAGCGACCACCCCGACCCTGGGGCTTCTGAGGCGGCGCCGTCAGCCTTTGCCGACACGGGCGTCGTCGTGCGGCCGTGGCTCGTCATCAGCGAGCTCGCCGCTGATCCCCTCTTGCTTGAGGACCGCGCCGGTGAGTTCGTTGAGATCGTGCTCCTGTCGGAGCGCGCCGTCGCCCTCGCTGACCTGCGCCTGCGCACCCCAGCCGGCCAGAGCCTGGCCTTCGAGCGGCCCGACCAGCCGTGGTTGCAGCCCGGCGAAGTACTCGTCGCCACACCTCTGGGCGGTCCAGCGCCCCTAGCCCGGCTGCGTGGTCTGCGCCTGCCCAACCGCAGCGGCCGACTTGAGCTCACCTGGCGCGACCAGCGCGTCGACGTGGTTCATTGGCTGCCACGCTGGCCCTGGCCGCGGCACCGCTCAGGCCGCGCGCTTGAACGCGTCTCGCCCCGCCTCGACGGCCGCAAAGGTCGCAGTTGGCGTCACGCCCGCGTTCCCTTGCGTCAGGTTGAACGGGGCAGCCCCGGGCAGGTGCGATGGCAATGCAGCGACCTGCGCGGCAGCACCCTGGCCGCGCGTTGCAGTCCCGTCAGCGTCAGCGCAAAGCGGCCGGCCAAGGCCCCGCCGGCCGCACCGTTCGTCGACATCGGCGCTGCCGCTTCGCACGTCGCGCCAGCAGGTGGAGTTGGCGGCGCGCGCTCAAGCCCCGCGGCGCGCTCGAAACGAAGACGGCCGACCCTGCGAAGGCAGGATCGGCCGCGTCGGGTGGCTGGGGAGGGAGTTGAACCCTCGACCTAGCGATTATGAGTCGCTCGCTCTAACCAACTGAGCTACCCAGCCAGACACCGTCGGTGCGCTGGGCACGCTTGGTGCGCGCGCCACGCATAGCGCGGCGCACCGGCGAGCCGCAACGACTACCGCTTGCTGAACTGGAAGCGGGCGCGGGCGCCGCGCTGGCCGTATTTCTTGCGCTCTTTGACGCGTGCGTCGCGGGTCAGGAAGCCAGCGCTCTTCAGCAGCGCACGGGTGTCGGCGTCCCAGGCGAGCAGCGCGCGGGCGATGCCGTGACGGATCGCACCGGCTTGACCGGTTAGGCCACCGCCGCTGACGATCGCTGTCACATCAAAGGCGCCGGCTTTGTCGAGTGTCCCGAACGGGCCCTCGAGCATGGTCCGGAGGATCGGTCGACGCAGATACTCGTCGATGTCCCGGCCATTGATGGTGATGTTGCCGCTGCCCTCAGAGAGGTAGACACGGGCGCTGGCGCTCTTGCGCCTTCCGGTCGCATACCAGCGCTTGGTCTTCACTTCGGGATCGGTCACTCGACGGGTACTGGCCACTTCACTACCTCGATGGTTCCTGTCGCGCTCTGTTGGCCGGCGTGGTGCGCGCGGCCAGCTCGACGGGTTTCGACCTCTACAGTTTCAGTTCGTTCGGCTTCTGCGCCTGGTGCGGATGGTCCGTCCCTGCGTAGATCTTCAGCTTGCGCATGACCTGGCGGCCCAGCGGGCCCTTGGGCATCATCCCCCACACCGCGCGTCGAATCGCTTCTTCGCTGTGGCGCTGCAGGTAGCGCCGCGCTGGGGCCTCCTTGAGGCCGCCGATGAACTGGGTGTGGTGCCGGTAGATCTTCTGGTCGAGCTTGCGCCCGGTCAGCCGTACCTTGGCCGCGTTGAGGACGACGACGTGGTCGCCGGTGTCCGTGTGCGGCGTCCAGGTGGGCTTGTTGCGCCCGCGCAGAACGTTGGCGATCTGCACGGCCGCGCGGCCGAGTACCTGGTCCTCCAGATCGACAATGAACCACTGATGGTCGATGTCCTGGGCGCGGATGCTGGGAGTCGTTTTGGTCAGGCTCATGGCGTCACTGCTCGTGCGGGCATTTGAGTGCCGGTTTCGTTGCGCGCCACGGTTGCGGCGTACGTCCTGCCGAGGCGTTCAGCTACTGTCTCATGACCCCGGTGCGTGGCTCATGAGGGCCGTTTCAGCGCCGAAGCCGGGCCCGTCTGAGAAACGGCGCACCCGGGGGCGGCGACACCACCGGCGAGGCGCGGCTTTTAGCCGCTGCGACGCCTCGATGTCAAGCGACACGGTGCCCATGCGACCGCGCGCAGCGGTTGGCCGGGCCCGTTGACGTCTCAAGCCCCGACGGCTTTGCGCAGAGCGTCGACCGCGTCGGTTCGCTCCCAGGTAAAGTCGGGGTCGCCCTCGCGGCCAAAGTGGCCGCCACTCGCGGTCTTGCGATAGATGGGCCGCAGCAGGTCGAGGTCCTCGATGATGGCCCGCGGGCGGAAATCGAAGACCTGCCGTGCTGCTCGCTCGATCAGATCGGGATCGACGCTGTGGCTTCCGTACGTCTCGACGCGAACGCTGGTCGGCTCGGCGACGCCGATCGCGTACGAGACCTGCACCTCGCATTCGCGGGCCAAGCCCGCGGCGACGATGTTCTTGGCCACGTAGCGCGCAAAGTAGCTCGCCGAGCGATCGACCTTCGACGGGTCCTTGCCCGAGAAGGCGCCGCCGCCGTGTCGGCCCCAGCCGCCGTAGGTGTCGACGATGATCTTGCGGCCGGTCAGACCGCAATCCCCATGGGGCCCGCCGACGACGAACTTGCCGGTCGGGTTGATCAGGTAGTTGGTGCCGCCGTGAAGGAGCGCCTCGGGCACGATCGGCTTGATGACCTCCGCGATGATTGCTTCGCGCAGATCGGCGTAGGCGATGGTGTCTGAATGCATGGTGCTGACGACGACCGTGTCGACCGCCACAGGCTCGCCGTCCACGTAACGCACCGACACCTGGCTCTTGCCGTCGGGCTTGACCCAGGCCAGGAGGCCGGACTGACGGACCTCCTCAAGGCGGCGCGTCAACCGGTGCGCCAGGGCGATCGGCAATGGCATCAGCTCGGGTGTCTGGTCGCATGCGAATCCGAACATCAGACCCTGATCGCCCGCTCCCTGGTCCTTGCTCTCGCTGGCGTCGACGCCCTGGGCGATGTCCGGGCTCTGCTTGCCGATCGTCGTCAGGACCGCGCAAGTACGCGCGTCGAAGTGATCTGCCGGGTCGTTGTAGCCGATCGCGGCGATCGTCTCGCGGATCACCTCGGGCATGTCGACGTAGCAGGTGGTCGTGATCTCGCCGGAGATGAGCGCCAGGCCGGTACTGACCATCGTCTCGCACGCGACGCGGCCGCGAGGATCCTCTGTAAGGATCGCGTCAAGGATGGCGTCCGAGATCTGGTCGGCGACCTTGTCCGGATGGCCAGCGGTGACCGATTCGCTCGTGAACGTAAAATTCTTCATTGCGGGCAACTCTCTTTCATCAGGGGGGCACGTCGATGAGGGGACGGCGGACCTGCTGACGGTGATGGTTCACGCTGGCAGTTGCGCGCCAGCGTCTGAAGGCGCGGCAGCATGGTTGCGGGCCACCGGAGTGTCAAGCAGACCGTCGACTGCCTCCGCGAACTGCGCCTCGTTCGGGCGACGCCGCGGGGCGGTGGTCGCCCGACGATGGCGAGCAAATCAATGGCGAGGAACGCTGCCCGCCTCGGCGTCCCGACGGCATCACGCGTCGCCGGACCGGGGCGCGGCGCGCGTTATCGGGCCCCTGGGCCCCGGCTCATGCCGGGCCTGTGGGTCTTGGCTGGCGGGACGTCGCTGCGGTTTGCTAGACTACGTTGCCCGCGCATGGCGCTTGCGGGAACGCAGGAAATGGTGACGTGCCGCGACCCTGACGCGGGCGGCCACCAAAACCGCCCCCGGGGAACGACGCGATGGCAACAGCCCTCCACCGAATCCCGGCGCCGCGTGGCGATCTGATCTGGGCCGGGCGCAGACCGAGGCAGGCTGTGCGGCTGGCGATCGTCGCGGCTGGGGCGGCCGCCCTTGTTGGCTGCGCGTCCAAGTACACCTTTGAGCCTGCGCAGACGGGTGGCGGACAAACCTGGAACTTCGGTGAAGACAACGGCGCGACAGACAACCTGACGGCCGATGCCACGGGTCCCTCGGATTCGACCGGTGACGGCGGCGGGAAGGCGGCGGATTCTGACGCGACCAGCAGCCATCCGCCCGGCACCGATGGCACGCCGCGCGCGGGCAGTGACGACGTCACCGATCCCTCCGAGGCGGACGTCGATGACGGCGAGGGCGTCGGGAACGGTTCGACTGGTTGTGGGGTCGCGGCTTGTACGACGGACGGCGACTGTCCGGACTCTTTCGTTGCCACCGCCGCTTGCACCGAGGTCGCTTGTTTCGACGGCTGCTGCGAGATCGTTCTGTCGGCCGACGGCGTCGTGTGCGACGACGCCGACGCGTGCACCACCGACGAAGTCTGCGCTTACGGACAGTGCGCCGGCGCGCCACAGCCCTGCGACGACGGTCTGGCTTGCACGATCGACGTCTGCCAGCCAGCCGACGGCTCCTGCGTCGGCAACGTCCTACCCGGGGCGTGCCTCATCGATGGCGCTTGCCAGGTCAGCGGCACGGCCCACCCGAACGAGACATGTCTGTGGTGTGATCCCGCCGCCGATCCGCTGGGCTGGGTCAACAAGCCGGGCTGCTGCGCCCAAGCCGCCGACTGCCCGGCCCCGGGGATCTGCGATGAGCCAGTCTGCGACGTCGAGACCGGTCACTGCAGCGTGACCGCCAAGCTAGGCTGCTGCGGCGCCGACAGCGACTGCGGCGACGGCAACCCTTGCACCCTCGACGCTTGCGACGTCCAGACCGGCAACTGCGACTTCCAGGCCAAGGTCTGCACGGCACAGCTACCCTGCGAGAACGCGTCGTGCAGCCTCGTCAGCGGACAATGCGAGCTCACCGTGCAGGCCGGCTTCTGTCGCATCGACGGCCAGTGCCTCGCGAACGGCGCCGAGAAGCCGGGTCAGCCTTGCCTGGTCTGTGACGCCGTACAGCAGCAGCAGGGCTGGGTGGCAGCGGTTGGCAAGCCGTGTGATGACGGCGACGGCTGCACCGATGCCGACGCATGCAACGCCGCGGCGGCGTGTGTTGGCGCCTCGCAGGGCGGCTGCTGTTTCAAGGACGCGGACTGCCCCCAGTCGAGCAGCGCGTGCAAGCTCTCCTACTGCAACGTCGCCGCTGGCGTATGCACCGTGTCCCTCAAGGGCGGTTGCTGCGACGAAGGCGCCTGCTGCGACCTCAACACCAACCTCCCCAAGGCTGCCAAGACCGTCTGCGCCGAAGCGGCCGTCGCGACCGAGTACCAGTGCGCGGGCAACGCCGTTCAGGTCAGGCTGGCCCATCCTGGCTGCGACGGCCAATCAGCCACGGGTTGCAGCTCCAGCAGCCTCTTCGTGTGGTGGGAGCCGTGGGCGACCGTGGAGACCTGCGCGCCGAAGACCCAGTGTACTCCCGCCGGCAACGGCAAGCCGACATGCAAGCCGACTGGGCCGGTGGGCAGCTGTCAGGGCGCTTGTGGCGGCAAGAGCAAGGACGGTAGCTGCTACTGCGACAACATCTGCACGGGCGCAGGAGACTGCTGCGACGATTTCCTCGGTCTGTGTGGCTGTGGTGCGGGCGAGTGCTGCGACGTCGCCAAGATGTATCCCAAGGCGGCGGGACTGCCGTGCGGCCCGAGCGGATTGGCGGTCGAGTACACCTGCAACGGCACCGCGATCCAGAAGCGGGTTGGGCAGGGCACCTGCGACGGCAAGAACAGCTGCTCCAGCGCCCAGTCGGCGCTGCTGTGGAGCGGCTGGTCGACCGTGCAGACCTGCCCCTCGGGAACGGCCTGCAAGGTGACCGGTGGCGGCGAAGGGGCCACCTGCGAGGCCACCGACTTCGGCAGCTGCTCGGGCAAGTGCGGTGGCAAATCGAACGGCACGTGCTGGTGCGACAAGGCGTGCGAGTCGATCGGCGATTGCTGCGGCGACTACCCGAAGTTCTGCGGATGCGGCAGCAACGCTGGCTCGACTTGCAAGGGTAGTTGCGGCGGCCTGGGCAACGCTGGCTGCTGGTGCGACGACCTCTGCGCCGGTCTCGGCGACTGTTGCAGCGACAAGGCCGTCTGCTGCGGTCTGTAGCCGCCATGCACGACCGCTCGCCGGCTTCGCGCCTCTTCGATAGCCACGTCCACCTCGACGACCCCGACCGCGTCCCCGCCGACATCGCGCCGTTGCTCGCGGCCGCAGCGACAGTCGGTTGGGGAGGCGCGCTGATCGCCGGCTACGGACCCGAGCGCTTCGAACGAGCGCGCGCGCTGTGTGCGGCGCGCGCCGATCTGGCCTGGTCGGCTGGTCTGCATCCTTGGTGGCTGGCACAGAACGACGCGATCGGCAGGGAGGCCGGCTGGTTGCAGTTGGTCGCGTGCCTGAGGGCCGGCGATGGTCCGGTCGCGATCGGCGAGATCGGCGTCGATCGAAGCCGCAAATCGCAGATGTCTGCGACCGGTCAGCTCGATTGGTTCCGTCGTGGGCTTGAGCTGGCCGCCGCGCATCGGCTGCCGGTTGTTCTGCACATCGTCGGCTGGCATGGCCTCGCGCTTGAAGCGATCGAGCGCGTCGGCGTCCCTGCGGGCGGCGTGGTCCATCGCTACAGCGGCCCGGCCGAGTTGGTCAGTCGCTACGAGCAGATGGGCCTGGCGCTGTCGTTCGGGCCAGACCTGTTCGTGCGTGACCAGCCCAAGGCGATCGCGGCGATCGTCCAGGTCGCCGCCGATCGCCTGCTCGTCGAGACCGATTGGCCCGACGGTCGCCTGACCTACGCCGAGGCCGTCTCGGCGATGGCGCGATTGGTCAAGCGCATGGCGGCCTGGCGGGGGGAAGATCCGCTTGCGCTGGCAGAGCGGCTGATGCACAACGCGCGCTCCTTGTTCGGTCGGTCAGACCCGGCCCGTTTGCGCGGCCCCGCCGGCCCGTCGGCCTGAACGACGCTTCCTCCCGCCGGGAAAGAGACCTGATGGACCACGATAGCAACAACGCCGACAGCCAGCTGTCCCAGGCGCCCCCGGCCGATCAGCCGGGAGCCCCGCGCCGTCGCCTCGCCAAGGCGCGATCCAATGATCGGCGATTCGACCGTTTCGTCCGGCTCGTCACCGTGCCGGGATTCCGATTGCTCGAATCGGCACACATCGTCGTTGTGGGCGTCGGCGGCGTCGGCGGCTACGCTGCGGAGGGGCTCGCGCGCAGCGGCGTGGGCCGCATCACGCTCATCGACAACGACGTCGTCTGCGCGACCAACGTCAACCGCCAGATCCAGGCGACGTCGAAGACCGTCGGCCAGTCGAAGGTCGCCCTGCTTGCGGCGCGCCTGCGCGAGATCAATCCCGCCCTGGCGTGCGAGCCGATCGAGGCCTTCTACTGCGCAGAGAACGCTGATGAGCTGTTGCCGCTCGATGACCCGCCGACCTTCGTGGTCGACGCGATCGACCACGTCACGACCAAGCTGGATCTCCTCGATCGCTGTCGCCGCAACGGCATCCCGGTGGTCTCTTCGATGGGCGCCGCAGGCCGCCTCGACCCGACCGCCGTGCGCGTCACCGACCTCTTCCTCACGCGCGAGGATCCGCTTGCGCGTGTTTTGCGCAAGACGCTGCGCAGCCGCCACGGCTGGCCCCTGACTGGCCCCCACGGCCGACCCGAACCATGCGGTGTCAAGGCGGTCTACTCGGTCGAGACGCGGCGGCGCCCGGTACCGCCAGCGTGGGACGACGAGTTCGGCTTTCAATGCATCTGCCCGCACGGCGACGATCGTCCGCAGGCGTGCAGCCACCGCAATCTGATCGAGGGGTCGGCCGGCTTCGTGACGTCGGTCTTTGGCATGGCCGCGGCGAGCGTCGTGATTCGCGAAATTGTTGGCGAAATGGCCGCTCCCACCGAACAGGAACGCGGGCAAGTCGAGGCCCTCGCTGCGGGCAAAGCCACGCCCGCCTAGCCACCACGAATGCGTGTGTGCCCGGCGCTCGTCGCCACGTCTTGCTTCTGCTTGTCGCCGCGCGGGGCGCTTCAGCTGCCAGCCACCGACGCTTCAGGCGCCGCCAAGTGGTGACGGCGCGCCACCGGGCACACCGGCAAAAGCCATCAACGCGTAGAAACAAGCCTGCGAAGCCGCCTGCAGCGCCGCGCCCTGCATCTCCTTGGGTACCGCGGGCTGCTCGTCGCTGCCGCCCTCCCGGACCCCCGCGAGGTACTGACGGATGGCCTCTGCGGCGAAGGTCAGCTCGCCCTTGCTGATCCCGCTTTGTTGGTCCGCCGTGCGGATCCAGTACTCCGCGGAGACCGCGTCGCCGCCGCTGAGGCACAGGCAGCCGACCACCTCGCGGAAGCCGCCGCGCACATTGGCATCGTGCGGCACCTGCATGGCGCACTGAGAAGCTCGCTCGTACATTCGTGCCGGTATCAGGGCAGAGGCCAGATACGCCATGGCGTGCCCGTCGCCCAGCATCGCGACGAGAAAGTCGCCGCCTCGCAGCGCCAGGGTGTGGTTGCCCACCTCGCTCCACTCGGTCATGCCATCGAGCATCATGCCCGGCCAGGACGCAGCAGGCATGCCCATCTGCTCGACGAGCTTCTCGAGGGCGTCTCGACCGGTGTCTGGTCTGTCGAACGCGTCGAAGAGAGCGTCCATGACCTGCATCGCCGTGGGCGCGTGGAAGCGGTCTGCCCATTCGGCGGCGAATTCAGGGTCGATCAAATAGGCGAGCATCCGCCCCAGCCGATCCAGAGGCCAAGCCGGCACCTGCCATCGCTCCCACAGCTCCTGGACGCTTTGCCACACAAAGACCGAGAGGTTCTCGTCGGTCACGCCGCAGCTCTCAAGCCAGTCGTCCTCGAGGTCGCTCTGCTGGCGCGCCCCGGTGGCGAGCGCAGTAAACGCCTCGCGGTCGGTGGTGATACCCAGCTGGCTGAGGCCGTCGATCAGCTCGGTGTCACTCCAGTGTCGCAGATCGGGGCGCTGTCCGTCCCAAGTGGCCAAGCGGCCGGTTGCTTCCACATCGCTCATGGAGAACCTCCTGTGGGGTCGGCAGGCCGCCGACCGGGCAATTGCGTCATCCGGCCAGCCTCGTCGGTCGTATCCGCGGGCGCGCTGCGAAAGCCTAGGCAGCACCTCGCAGCCTGGCGAGCTCATCGAGGACGGCCGAGACGTGGCCCTTTACCTTCACCTTGGGCCAGGCGGCTGCGATGCGTCCGTCGGGCGAGACGAGGTAAGTGGAGCGGATGATACCCATACTGGTCTTGCCGTACAGCGTCTTCTCGCCCCATGCGCCCCAGGCCGTCATCATCGCGTGGTCCACGTCCGAGAGCAGCCGGAACGGCAGCGCGTATTTGTCGCGGAAACGGCCGTGCGAGGCCAGCGAGTCGCCGCTCACGCCCAGCACGATCGCCCTGGCGTCGCCGAAGCCGGTGTAGCTGTCGCGGAAGTCGCACGCTTCAGTGGTGCAGCCGGGGGTGTTGTCCCGGGGATAGAAGTAGACCACGACCCAGCTGCCGCGCAGCGCGGCGATCTTGACGTCGGCGCCGTTGTCCGCCGGCAAGGTGAAATCGGGGGCGGCGTCGCCGACGTTCGGGGTGTTGCGCGCGTTGGTCGCCAAGTCGTCCTCCTCGTGGTTGGGTCAGCCTCTCGGGCCAAACTTTCGGCCGTTGGCCACTCGCTCCGGCTGGTACGCCGGCGAGGGTGCCCGCCGGCCCAGGTGCCGTCAAACCTGCAGACTCAGCGGCCATCACCGTCCGACGGCAGCCGGCAACGAGACCGTCCAACGGCAGCCGGCAACGAGACCGTCCAACGGCAGCCGGCAACGAAAGCGTTGCTAGCCCGGGCGCTGCGGCTCGCGACCTTGCTGACGATCGTGGATGCGGCTAGCCTCCCACTCGTCCGGGCAATGCGGTAGGGAACCGGCTCGGCCAACGCGACATGACGGCCTGCGGGCCAGGGGAGGCGACGATGCGCCTGGCCATCATCAGCGACATTCACGCCAACATCCAGGCGCTCGAAGCGGTGCTCGCACGTTGTGATGAGGAGGGCGTCGACGACATCGTCTGCCTCGGCGACGTGGTCGGCTACGGCGGCAACCCCAACCAGTGCTGCGACCTGCTGCGCGAACGTTGCGCCGTCGTGCTGATGGGCAACCACGACGCCGCCGTGTCCGGCGTGATGGACACGGACTATTACTACGACGCGGCGCGCAAGGTTCTGTTCTGGACCCGCGATCGCCTCACCGAAGAGAACTTCCGTTGGCTGTATTCGCTTCCGTACTGCCACATCCGCGAGGACATCGGCGTAGCTCTGTATCACGCCGCGCCGATCCTACCTTCCGGCTTCTACTATGTGGTGCGCACCGAAGAGGCGGAGGCGCTCAATCGCATGAAGTTCGGTCTGCTGGATCACAACTTCATCGGTCACAGTCACC
>CALGHC010000663.1 GCA_937915965.1 uncultured Myxococcales bacterium | reverse complement strand
GACGCAATGCAGCCCTCGCAGCAGCCCTCGCGGCGCGATACGGCCGGGGTGCCGGGAACTCGTCATTGACGCTCATCATGGTATTCTCTAGCATCCCTGGGCTTGCCTGCGCCTTGCTGTACGGGGGGCGCGGGGCGAAAACCCCGGCTCGACATTGGCCAACGCCTCGAAGGCCATTTGCCAAGGCCACTTGCGAAGGCCACTTGCGACGAACGGACGCGGCGGGGACAGACTGCCCCGGCACGGATGACCGAGATGGAAGCGCAGATCGACGCGACAAGCCGCGCGTGCGGAACGGACATGGGGCCGGCGCGCGTTGAAGCCAAAGAGGAAGCCAAATGCAATCCAGGTTCGCAACGGCGCTCACCCTCGGGTGCGGCGCACTGCTCATCGTCGCCTGTTCTGATGACAACGGGCCGGACGGCAACGACGGAAGCGGCACCGGTTCGGGCACGTATCAGTGCGCGTCGGGTGGCGGAGGTGCCGGCGGCGGCATCGGCATCGTCTGCTCGGCCACGGCCGAGGTAGCGGATGATACCGCTGGCACGGTCGCGAACAACAACGCCGTGACCAGCGTTCAGGTCGGCTCGTTGGCGGCCGGCGAGTCCACGACGGTGACGTTCCGGATTCGCAACACCGCCAACGCCGCGTCGGCCGCGCCGCTGTACATCGACAAGATCGAGATGGTCTACGCCAAGCAATCGCCGCTAGAGACCGACACCAACGCGTTCGAGTGTTGGGACGCCGCGCAGACCGAGCGCTGCGCTGCGCATACGTTTGTGCCGGTGGTGCCCTCGGGCCTGGAGAAGGCTGGCTTCACCAACCAGGAACGTTTCGTCATCCGCTACACGAAGTTCGACGAGGTGAAGCGCAACGCAGTCGTCAAGATCACCTTCGGCAACGACACCCAGTGGGCCTCCAAGGAGTACCGCCTGATCTTCGAGACCAAGCAGGGCGCGCCCAAGGTCAAGATCAGCCCCGACACCCTGATCTTTCCATTTGTGAAGAAGGGCGAGACCGACACCAAGGCGTTCACTGTCACGAATACGGGCGACGCTATCTTGAGGGTCCATCAGCTCGATTTTGTCGCGGACAAGGCGTTCAAGCTCAGCGCGCTCGACCAGGAGTGGGTGCCCAACGCGCAGGTCGTCCTCGACCCGCCCGCTGAGGTCCTCCCGGGCACGTCGAAGAGCTTCGACGTCACCTTCGCGCCAGCCGATGCGCAGCAAAAGCAGGGCACGATCAACGTGTTGTCGAATGACCCGAGCGCTCCGGAGGGCGTCAAACTGGTTCTGCTCGCCAACAGCTCCGTGCCGTGCATGAAGATCGACCCCTCGACGAATATCACCTTCGGCGGCGTCAAGATCGGCGACTGCGCCGAGCGCGACGTCACCATCCGTAGTTGTGGCACGCAAGCCCTGGAGATCGAGGGCGTGACGTTTGGAGATGGCACGACCAGCGACGAGTTCACGCTGAAATTCGACAAGATGAAGAAGCAGTGCCCGGCGGAGACGGTGCGCAGCATCAAGGACTACGGCGATTGCCCGGACATCGACCCGGCGGTCGGCCCAACGCCGGAGAAGCTGCTGGCGATCGGTCCCAACGGCAAGGCGACGTTCACCGTCACGTACTGCCCCGAGGACATCAGCGCCGAGGACCCGGCAACCGGCACGCCCAAGCCGGACACTGCGATCGTCGACGTCACTTCCAACGCTTTCTCGGCCGACGGCTCGGTCAAACTTGAGGGCATCGGCGTCAAGGAGATCTGCCCCACGGCAAAGATCACCGTGAAGGAAGGTGAAGAGGTCATCCCGCAGACGGTGCTTCATCTCAAGGGGGACCAGTCGAAGGCCGCCGGCGGCGGCACGATCAAGGCGCACAAGTGGTCCGTAAAGCAGCCGACGGGATCGAATCAGGTCTTCGTGCCAGGTCCCAGCTTCCCCAACCCGACCTTCACCGCCAACGCGGCGGGCGAGTACGAGTTCTGCCTCGACGTGTGGGACCAGAACGACCAGAAGAGCTGCGCGACAGCGTGCGTGCCGGTCAACGTCATCCCCGAAGAGGCGATCCACGTCGAGCTGCTTTGGAAGACGCCCGCGGATCCGGACGAGACCGACACCGGCCCGGCGGCGGGCTCGGACATGGACCTTCACTTCACACACTACCTCGCCAATGGCCCGGACATCGACTGCGATGGCACGCCGGACCCGTGGTTCTCGAACCCCTTTGACACGTTCTGGTTCAACCCCAACCCGAACTGGGGCAGCTCGAACCCGGCCGTCAACGACGACCCGAGCCTCGATCTCGATGACACCGACGGCGCGGGCCCCGAGAACCTCAACCTCGACCAGCCCGAAGGAACGGTGGGCAACCCGGTGCAGTACGCGGTGGGCGTGCACTATTGGAACGACCACGGCTACGGCACCTCGTACGCCACGGTCAACGTCTACGTGCTCGGCATCCTTGCGTTCCAGATTACCGACGTGAAGATGAACGTGCTCGACATGTGGTACGTCGGCAAGGTCAACTGGCCGAACGGCATGACCGGTGGCATCAAGGAGCCGATCGAGCCCTGCTACCAGAGCGGCGACGCGTGCAGCGGCACGGGCAAGATGTGGCAGCCGCCGCCGGGCGAGTGGTGCATCACACCGTGCTACTTCAACCCTGGGTTCTCGGCGACGGCGACGGGCGCTTCGACGGCGAACTGCAAGAAGTAGCAGGCGATCTGGTCTTGACCCCCCACGGCGGGGACAGACGAACGACGCCGATCCGACTCATGACGCCCCCGGCAGGAGCCCTCCTGCCGGGGGCGTCGTCGTTGAGGAACCGAGCGGCCTTTCTTTGCTCGCTGGCGACGGATCCGCGGTCGGGCTGCCAACAGAGGGGATGGGTGCGCTCTGTCCGAGCTGTGTCCGAGCTGCGTCCGCGCTGCGTCTGCGCGGTCTCGGCGCCGTGACCGCCGTGGCCGGCCGCGCAGCAGCCCCAGCGGGCCGAGCGGGCCAGTGAGACCACCCGGAAAGATGCAGGACCCCAATGCGTCTGGTACAGTGCGGCACCTCGTCGGAGGATTCTGCGACCACCGCGAGGGACCTCCAGACGATGATGAACCTGCGAGACGGAGCCACGCCCATGACACTGCACCGCAGCCCCGCCGGGCGCGCCCGCGCCGGCACCTTCGCGGCGTTTACCGCGATCTGCGCGCTGGCCACCGCCGTAGCCACGATCGGCTGCTCCGACGACGGCACAGACGGCGATACGGGCAGCAGCAACCCCGCTTGCGAGAAGTATGGCACCGGCCAGTTGGGGCTCGATCGCAAGGCCGACATGCAGGTCTACGACGACACACAGCTTGTCGCTGCGAACGCCGTCCTGGATGTGTCCGCTGGCGGCCTGACACCGGGCAGCGCCGTCGATCGCGTCTTGACCATCAAGAACCTCGCGGGCATCGAGGTCGCTCGACCGCTGAAGGTCGAGTCGGTCTCGTTCCTCTACACCGCGCCGGATGGGGCCAGCGAAGGCGACAAGCCCTCCTTCGAGTGCTTCGTCCGCGACAGCGACGGTGGCGAGACCCCCTGCACCGGCCAGGTCGGGCCCTCACTGGTGCCGTCAGGCTTCGAGGACCCGGACTGCATCGACGGCGCCTCGGCACAGCTGCTTGACGTGATCGTGCGCTTCAACCGACCGGCCGACAACCTGGTGCGCGCGGGCAGCCTGGTGCTGACGACCAACGGCGACGCCGACTGGAATGGCAAGCAGTTCAAGGTGCATTTCAAGAGCAAGATCGGTTTTCCCAGCCTCAAGCTCACCCCCGACCTGCTCGACTTTGGCACGGTCAAGCTGGACGCCGACAGCGAGCCGAAGAAGTTCAGCGTCACCAACGCCGGCGAGGCGCCGCTGATCATCGACCGCATCGACGTCGCGCTCGACGACGCCAAGGCGTTCCGGGTCGAGAGCATCGGCGACCTTGGGCCCTTCCCGGGTGGCCAGAGCGCCGTGCTGACCCAACCCCTCGAGATCGGCCCGGGCGGCCAGGTCATCGGCGCGGTGATCTTCTCGGCGATCGACGGGGTTGGCCACATCAGCTCGCTGAAGATCTACTCGAACGACTCCAAGTCTCCGCATCTGGTCAACCTGCGCGCAAACATGAACATCGGCTGCCTGAACGTCTTCCCCAAGAACAAGCTCTCGTTCGGTTTCGTCGGTCTGGGCAACATCGGCAAGGGCGCGCTGCAGCTGGTGAACTGCGGATCGGAGCCGGTGACGGTGCACGCGCTTGACGTGCTCGAAGACGCAGTGGGCGTGTTCAAACTCGACTTCGCCGCGGTCGACGGCATCGACCCGGCCGGCCCGACGGAGAACAAGCCGATCACCATCCCGGTGAATGAGACCATCAACGTTCCAGCGACCTGCACGCCAGAGGAAGCCAAGATCGGCGCCGACGGCAAGCCGGCGCCCTACACGGCGCTTGTCGCGCTACAAGACAACACGGTGGCGGCCAACAAGCAGGTGGCGCTGGAGTGCTGGGGTACGACCTCGAACTGTCCCACCGCGATCGCCACATCGCTGGAGGGCGAGCAGATCATCCCGCAGCAAGAGCTGCATCTGGTCGGCTCGCAGAGCTTCGCGGGACCAGGCCAGAAGATCGTAAAGTTCAAGTGGACGGTGCTTTCCATGCCCAAGGGCGCGGAGGGCAACGCCTTCTGGCCCAACGACGAGGCCCCCGACCCGCAGTTCGGCACGAAGACCTGGGTCACGGACTTCACCGGCAAGAAGGTCGAGAAGATCACGGTCAATGTCGCCGGCGAGTACAAATTCGGCATGCAGGTCTTGGATGACACGAACACGGAGGGTTGCATCGCGGCGACGTTCACCGTGCTGTGCATTCCCGACGAGCAGATCCACGTGGAGCTGCTGTGGGACACGCCCGACGACGTCAACAAGACCGACGACGGCCAAGGAGCCGGCGCGGACATGGATCTGCACTTTACGCACCCCAACGCCGAGCTGGCGCAGGTCTGCGAGAACCCACCGAAGCTCTGCAATGGCCAGCCGTGCGTCTGCCAGGACGACCTGGACAAGGACGGCAAGCCCGACCCGTGGTTCCACACCCTCTTTGATTGCTTCTGGTTCAACCCCGACCCGAACTGGGGCAGCCTCGACCCGGGCGTCGACGACAACCCGGGCCTGGACCTCGATGACACCGACGGTTGGGGTCCAGAGAACATGAACCTGGCAAACCCGCAAAACAGCACGATCTATCAGGTAGGTGTCCATTACTGGGACGACCACGGCTACGGAGAATCCGTAGCCACGGTGCGCATCTACATCGTCGGCCAGCTGGCCGCCGAGCTGATCAGCGTGTCGATGAATGAGTGTGACTTCTGGTGGGTCAAGCGGATCTCCTGGCCGGACGGCACCCTGCTCGACGTCGATGGCAAGGAAAACGGCAAGGTCACGAAGAGCTACTTCCCGAAGTTCGCAAAGGCATTGGGCGCTACATGCAGCAACTAGCACATCGTCTGGACGAGGCGACGGCACCGTCGCCTCACGTGACTAGGCCGACACAGACAAGGCCGGCACAGACAAGGCCGGCACAGACGAAGCCGGCACAGACGAAGCCGGCACAGACGAAGCCGGCACAGCCGAAGCCGGCACAGCCGACGACATCGACGGCGGCGATGGCGCGCGGCGGGTCGGCGCTGATGTGGGGCTCAGTCGCCCTGGCGCTGATCATCTGCGTCACCGCCTGCAGCGACGACACCGGCGACGGCTCAGGCGCCTGCTCGCAGTCCGGCGCGAACCAGCTCGACCAGCGAGCGACGGTGTCTGCGGAGGACGAGTTCGGCGCGGCGCTCAAGGCGTCCTACGTCCTCGACGTCAGTGGGCTCGCCGGCGGCGAGAAGACATTCACCGTGCGCATTCGCAATATCGCCAACGTGCTTCTGGCGCGCGAGTTGACGATCGAGTCGGTCCAGCTCGTCGAGACCGACAGTGACGGTGCCGCGGTCGACACCGCCGCGTTCTCGTGTCTGGCCGCCGATGGCGTCGCATGCAGCGAGGCGACATTTCCGTCGCTGATGCCGTCGGGCTTCGATACCGCATGCGCCGCCGCCGACGCGACCGCGGTCGTTGAGATGACGGTCCGCTACCAGCAGCCGGCGAATGTGGAGGTGCGCCGGGCCGAGCTGCGGATCGTTACCGCGGGCGACCCCGATCAGAAGGACACGCCTTTGGTGGTCCAGTACGAGACCGCGTTGGGCACGCCCAAGCTGACCTGCGGCAGCCTCACCGACATCGATTTCGGGCCCCTGCACGCGGGCGCCAGCGCCAGCGAGACGTTCAAGTGCACCAATGTCGGCTCGGCGGCGGTGCGCCTGACTCACGTCGAGCTGTTCAGCCAGGACGATCCACCGCTGACGATCTCGTTCGCAGAGCAGAACGTCGTGGTCGGTTTCGCCTACAAGGGGAGCCCTAAGGTCGAGATCGAGCCGGGCCAGTCGCTGGAGTTCAAGGCGAGCCTCGACAAGGTCGCCTCCGAGGAGAAGATCGGCGCGACGCTAGAGATTCACAGCAACGACCCGAGCGGCAAAGCGATCAAGGTGCGCTTCTTCGCCAACTCCAAGGGGCCGTGCCTCAAGCTCGAGCCACTGGCCATCGACTTCGGTACGGTGTCCGTCGGCCAGAGTGATCAGCGCGAGCTGAAGCTGGTGGGTTGCGGCACCGACGTCGTCGACGTCACGACCATCGAGATCGTCGACGCTGAGAGCTCAGACGACTTCGACATCTCGTTCCAGACCAGCTCCTTCGCCGACGGCGAAGCGCCTTCGGCCGACGCGCCCCTGATCGTCCAGCCCAACGCGACCGCGATCGTCAAGGTGCTGTACGCGCCCGTGCAGACGGGCGCGACCCAGGTCGGCAAGGTGCGTGTGGTCCACAGCGGCGGCGACGGCGAGCTGGTCGAGAAGTTCCTCGATCTGGTCGCGGAGCCAGGGACCGTCGTCTGCCCCACAGCGTGCTTCGAGATCAAGACGTCAACGAACCCGACCGCGCCAGGCAGCGTAAGCGTCGTGATTCCGCAAACCAAGCTCATCCTCAAGGGCGACTGCTCGACCGCGCCGGAAGGGCACGTGGTCGACAAGTGGCAGTGGACCGTGGAGCAGCCCAAGGGGTCCAATCAGGTCTTCGTGCCCTCTGACAAAGCCAGCCCGACCTCGTTCAAGCCCGACGTGGCCGGCACGTACGTCTTCCATCTCGAGGTCTTCGACGATCTCGGGACACCCGGCTGCAGCGCCGTCCAGCAGACGCTCGACGTCGTGCCCGACAACAAGATCCACGTCGAGCTGACCTGGGTGACGACGGGAGATCCCGACCCACTGGACGACAAGGGTTCCGACCTCGATCTGCATGTCGCGCACCCGCTGGCGACCGGCGTCACTGGCCAGAAGGACATCGACGGCAACGGTGAACCCGACCCCTGGTTCGCGCCTTGCTACGACTGCTACTGGCTGAATGCAAAGCCCAAGTGGGGCGACTCAAGCGACACGGACGACGACGCACACGTCGATCTTGATGACCAGGACGGCTGGGGCCCCGAGAACGTGTCGATCGCCTGGCCCGAGGTCGGCAAGAAGTACTGGATCGGCGTGTACGACTGGATCGACAGCGGCATGGGGCCATCAGTGCCGAAGGTGCGCATCTACCTCGATCAGCAGCTCGTATTCGACAAGAAGGGGCCAGAGATGACGACCAAGGCCCTGTGGTGCGTGGCGCAGGTGGCCTGGAACCCGGGCACTGTGGACCCGGCGACTGACGTCCAGCCCTGCCCGGGCTCAGATGACAACGGCGACCTGTTGACGAAGGGCTACCCAAGCAATCCGACGGTGGGATCCTGCCCGCCCTGAAGAGCGACCGCGGCGGCCGACCGACCGGTCCGGACCGCAGCGGTAGCACCTGATGGGCGTGGTCCCGCCTAGTTGGCGGCAACAAAGCCGCGGCCATCGCTTGACCTGCGGGCGAGAGCGTTGTAAGTGCGTCGGGCTGCTGCCAACGGCGCTACGTTGCAGGTGTTTCGGACGAGCAAGGCAGCACGGCCCATCAGCCGGAATCAGATTTGCGCGGCAAACAACGCCAGCACAACTGCCCGGCATCTTTGTGAACCCCCAATACCTGGGGACATCAGACGGAAAGCGCACAGCGCGAGGCGAGCACCGAGGCACGCCCGACGGTCGCAGACCGGACCCCAACCGAGACGTGAGGGAACGATGACGAAGTCCGATCTCATCGAGGCGATCGCCCAGAGCGCAGGCCTGACCAAGGACAAGGCGAGCATCGTGGTCAACACGATTTTCGACCAGATGGTCGACGCAATAAAGCGTGGAGAGCGAATCGAGATTCGCAACTTCGGCAACTTCACCGTGCGTCATTACGACGCATACACCGGCCGCAACCCGAAGACGGGCGAGCCGGTCGCGGTGGGACCGAAGCGCATGCCGTTCTTCAAGGTCGGCCTTGAGCTCAAGCGCCGCGTCAACGACGAATCCGACAGCTAGGCAGTCGCGCGTCGCCCGTCGGTCAGACCGACGAAGCCCCGAGCCCCGGCCACAACAGCGGGCAGACGCGACGCGCCAGGCGCCTGGTCAGTCGTCCATTGTGCCGATCCGACAGCATAGCGCTCGGCCACACCCGGTGTGGCCGAGCGCTGCGCTTGGATCTGTCTGGCGCACTTTGCAGCGAGTCGGCCCACCCAGCGCGACAAAACGCAGACGGCGAGGCCTTCTGAGACCGCTTCGACGGTTTGACAGCCCGCGGGATGCGGTTTAGCCTCGCGCGATTGCGAGGCTCGTCGCCGGTTGGACCGCCAGCGCGAGCCGCGCGTCGGTCATCCAAACGAGAGGCTCCCGAGCGGCCGCCAAGGCGCAATTCAAGTGTGGCGTCGGTCGCGGCCAAAGCGCGGGCAGCGCGAGTTCACCGAGAACCCCTGAACAGCGAGCAGTGGATGGCCTTGAGCACCGCCCAGAAGCGCGCCAGGAAGTCGCCAACGTCGAAGCGGCCGCCATTTCGGTTCGAGGTCTTTGGCCTCACCGACGTGGGCTTGGTCCGCGAAGGCAACGAAGACTCTCTCCTGCTTGCCCAAGATATCGGTCTCTTTGCGGTTGCGGACGGCATGGGCGGCCACAACTGTGGCGAGGTCGCCAGCGCGTTCACGATTGAAGCGATCTCGGCGTTCTACCGGAGCAGCGACGTCACGCGACAGGTGCGGGCGGCCTATCGGAAGCTACGTAGAAGCCTGCCGCGCGAGCAGCTCGATTCGTCGACAGAGGCGCTGCGGCTGCGCCGCGCAGTCGAGGGCGCCAACGTCTCGGTCTTCCGCCTCGCACAGCAACACGAGTCGCTGCGCGATATGGGCACGACGGTGGTGGCGGCGGTCTTCTGCGGTCGCCGCATGTACACGTCGAACGTGGGCGACAGCCGCGTCTACCGCTTGCGCGATGGCCGCATCCAGCAGTTGACCGAGGACCATTCACTGGTCAACGAGTACCTGCGGATGAATATGCTTCGACCCGAGGATGTCGAAACATTCCCCTACAAGAACGTGATTGTTCGGGCCATCGGCCTGCACGAGCAGGTCACCGTCGACATCGACTACGTCTCGGTGCGGGCGGGCGACCAGATCCTGCTGTGTTCCGACGGACTGACCGATCTTGTGCGGGACCCGGAGATCGAGCGGCTGCTCTCCGGCGAGTCGAGCGCTCGCAGTGCCTGCGAGCGACTGACCGAGCTGGCCAAGGACCGCGGCGGCCACGACAACATCACGACGGTTCTCATCCGGCTGCACGCGACCGAGGAGAACAGCAAGGGCGGCCGTGAAGCTCGCAAAGGCGGCAACGGCAGCGGCGGCAAAGCCCGCGTGAACGGCGCGAGCGACCGGGCCGGCTCGGTCTGACGGTCTGACGCATCGGCGCACGCGCGGCGGCGACGGGCTTGAGGCAGCCTGCCGAATCCCGGCCCGACACTGCTTTGGCCCACGACGGGGCCGGCACCAAGCAGCCATCCGTGACGGCCTCTCCTCACCACGCACAGCCCCCCACAGACGGGTCGCCTCGGCCCACTACGGCCGAGGCATCGTCAACCGGCGGATTCGAAATGGTGCGACCGGGGACAGCGGCAAGAACCGGGCGGCTGCGCCGATTCAGGCAGACTAGGTATCGACGCGAGCTGGCCACAGCTGCCGGGACGCCCCAACGCGCGCAGGAGAGCACATGAACATGAACAAGAACAAGAACAAGAACAAGATGTTTCGGGTCGCAGTCTTGGGTGCAACAGGTGCTGTGGGTCGGGAGATACTGGCGATCCTCGACGAGCGGCGCTTCCCGGCGTCCGAGGTCATCGCGCTGGCATCGGCGCGCTCTGAGGGCACGGAGGTCTCGTTCGGCAAGCGCCGCCTCGCGGTCCAGGTAGCTCGACCCGAGGCGTTCGAGGGGATCGACATCGTGCTCGCCTCGGCCGGCTCGGCGGTCGCGCGCAAGCTCTTGCCGGCCGCGGTCGAGCGGGGCGCGATCTGCGTGGACAACTCCAGCGCGTTCCGTATGGACGCTGACGTGCCCCTGGTGGTTCCCGAGGTGAACCCTGAGGCGGTCGCCAGCCACGGTGGCATCATCGCCAACCCGAACTGCTCGACGATCCAGCTGGTCGTCGCCATCAAGGCGCTGCACGACGCGGCGAGGATCCTGCGGATCGTCGTGTCGACCTACCAGAGCGTCTCGGGCGCGGGCCAGAAGGGCATCGAGGAACTGTCGAAGCAGTCCATCGCCCTCTTCAACCAGAAGCCCTACGACGTCTCCGCGCACGAAGCCCGCATCGCCTTCAACTGCGTGCCACATATCGGCCCGTTCGGCGAGGACGGCTACACCCAAGAGGAGCTCAAGCTGCTCTACGAGACCCGCAAGATCATGGCCGACGAGTCGATCGAGGTCTGCCCGACGGCGGTTCGGGTGCCCGTCTTCGCCGGCCACGGCGAGAGCATCAACCTGCAGTTCGAGCGCCCCTTGTCGGCCGATGAGGCGCGCGAGCTGCTTGCTGCGGCTCCTGGCGTCACCGTGATCGACGACCCGGCGCGCAAGAAGTACCCGATGCAGATGGACTGCGCGGAGAAGGACGACGTCTTCGTGGGGCGCATCCGCATCGACCGCTCGGTTCCGCATGGCCTGGCGCTGTGGGTTGTCTCGGACAATCTGCGCAAGGGCGCGGCGACCAACGCGGTGCAGATCGCGGAGCTGGTCGTCGCGATGGAGCGCCACAGGGCTGAAGCGTAGCGACGAACTGGCGCAAGCGAGCGGTCAGTGTCATTTTGTCACGCGTCGCCTGGGCGGTGCCCCATGCGCGTGCCGTTGCGTCGCGACGGCACCACCGGGAATGCCCAGCGACCCGCGTGGTTTTCCCAAGTTGCGACGCCGGCCGCTTGGCACGGGCCGTGCACACTTGACGATGAGATCAGTCGCCGCGCACCAATGGCGGCGACGACAGGTCGCAATGACCCTGGCAGGGAGACGAATCGACATGCGAAACCCGTCTGCGAATCCGCACCCCTGGTCCGCCGGTCTGGCCGCTGTTGCCGTTCTGACCGGCAGCCTGCTGGCGAGCGGCCCGGCGGCGGCGGTAGGCCTGACCGTCGCGTTTACGTCGCTGGTCAGCGACGCGACCACGCTCGCCAACGAGAACTCGAGGCTCGGCGCGCTCGGCAATCAGAGCACCGAGCCGCCGCACGTCATCAACATCGCTGCCTGCGAGTCCTACGTCGCTGCGGGCGCGAAGGCGCTCTTGCACCTGCGAGCGTCGGTCAGCAATGATTCCGGGTCCCTGTTGCCGGAGAGCTTCCACTGGGCCATCGGGCTTGCGCCGCCGGGCGGGGACTGCGGCAACGACACCTACGGTCTCGACAAGGCGAAAGAGACGGGCTGCGTGAAGTTGGGCGAAGGCGACGACTCGACTGGCATCGGCGCGGTGGAGCTGCCGGAGGCCGCGACGATAGTGCTGGCGCTGCTCGGCGGCCTGACCTGCGGCAGCAACGAAGACTCGTCCGCAAAGTTCAGCGCTTTCGTATCTGCCAAGCAGGGTGGAACGGCCACGCCGGCGCGCGACGACCTCACCATCACGCTCGCGCTCAAGCGCCCAGCGACTCCGACAGCCGTGGCGGTGACGCCCGGGGACAAGAACCTGACCGTCTCATGGAAGCTCGCCAGCGATTCGCTGGGGGCGCGCGTCTACTGGTCTACTGAGGCCTTCGGCACCGCGAGTCTGGCTGACGTGGACAGCGACGACGTCGCCGCCGGAAAGGTCGAATTCAAGATCTCGGAATCTCTGACCAATGGTGCCGAGTACCACATCCGCGTCGCGTCGATCGACGCCAACGGCAACAACAGCGACCCCAGCGAGGAGGTCCTCGGCAAGCCGATCAACACCGTGGATCTGTGGGAGAACTACAAGACCAGCGGCGGTGTGGCCAACACGCCCTGTTCGGATGCCGGCGGCGCGGATTCGGGCAGCCCCAGCTGCGAGGACCTCGGCGCCTACGGCTGCTCGGCGGCGCCGGGCCGGCCGGGCGGTGGGGCTGGCGGCGCGGCGATGCTGTTGCTCGCGGCCCTGATCGCTGTCAGCTGGCGGCGTTCGCGGACCGACCCGTCGCCGGCGATGGCGCCGGCGGGACAGAACGCCACGCGGCGCAGCGGACGATGGCTGATCGGGCTCGGCGTCGGTCTGCTGTTCTTGGCGACGGCACCGCGGCCGGCGGTGGCTTCGTCGCCGCTGACCAGCGCGCTGGACCTGCGCTTCGGCTGGTATCTGCCAGGCATCGACAGGGAGTTCGAGAAGACCACCCTGGCCACACCATACGCCGAACAGCTCAAGGAATCGGCGCTCGCCTGGTCGGTCGCTGTTGACTGGATCCTGATCGGCGGCTACGGCGACTTGAGCCTGGGGGGCAGCGTCGGCTGGTGGAGCCAGGAGGGCAAGAGCCTCACCGAGTCGCGGGATCTGTCGGCGGACAAGACGAGCTTCGAGGTGTTGCCGCTGACCATGGACCTCGTCTATCGATTCAACTTGCCGATGCAAAAATGGAACGTAGCGCTTGTACCCTACCTCAAGGGAGGCTTCGCCTACGCCTTCTGGTGGATGCGCGACGGCGTTGGCGATGTGAGCACCCACACCGACGACAATGGCGTCACCACTCGTGGTGAAGGCGGCGTCGCCGGCCTGCATGGCACGGTGGGTATGCGGCTGCTGCTCGACGTCTTCGAGCCGAAGTCGGCGAAGAGCTTCGACATCGAGCTGGGCGTCAACCACAGCTACCTCTTCGTCGAGTACGAGGTCCTTTCGCTGAACAACTTCGGCAACGCCCGGACGCTCGACCTGTCCGACGAGGTCGTCACCTTTGGCCTCGGCTTCGACATCTAGCGCCAGCTGGCGCGGTCAGCCGAGCCCAACCCGCCAGGAGCGAACGGCGATGCGCCAGATGTTGCTGCGCGTCGAGTTCGACGGCGCCGATTTCGCTGGTTTTCAGCCGCAGCAGGCGGGAGTGCGCACGGTTGGCGGCTGCCTGCAGGACGCCTGGCAACGCTGGTTGGGCGAGAAGGTCGTGGCACGCACCTCGAGTCGCACCGACGCGGGCGTGCATGGTCGGCGCATGCCAGTGCTGATCCGCGCCGAGCGGATGGTGCCGCCGCGCGCGCTGGTTCTCGGCTTCAACAGCCACCTGCCAGTCGACGTCGCGATCACCGACGCGCGGGAGGTGCCTCTCGACTTCGACGTGCGCAGCGACGCCTTCGCCAAGCGCTATGTCTACCGGGTGTGGGCAAGCCAGGCGCGGTCGCCGCTGTCGCGCCGAAGAGCCTGGCACGTGACCCGCCGCCTGGATCTGGCGGCCATGGACGCGGCGGCGGCACATCTCAAAGGCGAACACGACTTCTCGGCGATGCGCGCCGCTGGCTGTACGGCACAAACGGCGGTGCGCCTGCTGTGGCGGGTGGACGTCGATTCAAGCGCGTCACCGCTGATCGTTGTCACCGTGGAAGGCAACGCCTTCTTGCGCAACATGGTGCGCATCCTCGCCGGAACACTCATCGACGCCGGAACTGGTCGCATCCCTGCCGACGAGGTGCCGACACGGCTTGCCAGTGGCCGCAGAGATCAAGTTGGCCAGACCGCGCCTGCCTGGGGCCTGACTCTCGACGAGGTCTTCTTTGGACCCGCTGGCGCTCGCTGGGGCCACGACCACGCCCTGCTCACCAATCGGTGGCAGCGCCACGTCGCGGCGGGGGAATTGGTCCCTGGGGATCCCTTGACGTGAGTGGGCGCGCTTGACCGCTCGCCCTGGAGCCCGTCTGCTCGCACGCCCAGGAGCCCGTCCGGTCGCGTGCCCGGGAGCCTGGCCAGACTTCTACTCAGGAGTCAGGCGCGGAGTCAGGCGCGGAGTCAGGCGCGGAGTCAGGCGCGGAGTCAGGCGCGGAGTCAGGCGCTACTCGCAGACGAACTTGTTGGCCGACCACACGCACTTCTTGGCGTAGGCGGCGCAGTCAATCATCGATACCTTGCCGCTATTGCAGAAGATCCACAGATCGCCGGCGCACTTCCCCTGTGGTGTGACGAGGCCGGCACAGTCGGCTCCTGCGGCAGGGGTGCAGAAGCCGGTGGGGCAGGCCCAGCCCGAGGGGCAGGTCCCACACGAGCCCTCGCAGCTGTCGTCGCCGCACTCAAGCTTCTTGCCGTCGGCGTTTGTACAAACTGGCTTGCACGGCGGTTTGTCGATGCAGCCGTTGGCGCCAGCGACCGGATCCCAGCCGCAGACCTTGCCCGCCTTGGAGGCACAATCAAATACCTGCTTCTCCGCGCTGATGCCGCTGCCAGCGCAGGACTCCAGGAGGGTGCCGACGCACTTGCCCTGAGACGGAATATCCTTGCATGGTCCCGGTTTGCATTCACCTTCGGCGCAGACGTCGCCCGTCGCGCACTTGCCGCAGTCCTTGCCGCAACCGTCATCGCCACACACGATGCCCTCGCAGACGGGTACGCAGCCGTCGGCATGGCACAGGGAGTCCTGGCCACAGTGGAACTTGTCCTGACACAGCCCGCATTTGCCGCCGCAGCCGTCGGGGCCACACTTCTTGCCGTCGCACTGCTTCTTGCAGAACGTCGTGCACTCGCTACCGTCTTCGGCGCAGAACTGACCCGAGAGGCAGTAGCCGCAGACAGAACCACAGCCGTCGGGGCCGCACACCTTGCCCACGCAGTCGGCCTGGCACGTGCCGTCGCCGGGCCAGGTGATGTCGGGAAATCCATCGCCGCCCGCGACGTCGCCAGAGCCGGCGGCTCCATCGCCGCCGACGGCGCCCGTGTCGACGCCGGCTGCGACGTCATCACCGGCTCCGTTCGTGTCGGCCAACACGACGCTGTCATCGACCGTCGCGGCGACATCCTTGGCCGGCTGCGATTCCTCGCCACAGGCACCAGTCGCCGCCGCGACCAGGACGAGCGCGACGATCCGCCCGCGGTGCGCGAGGCCACCGCTGTTGGTCTGGCCGGAGATCAACTCGGGACGAAGCGAGCGTGGGTGCATGGCGACTCGACTTGGTGGCAGGGGCGCAGCGGGTCACGCGGTCGACCCGCGAGGGCGGAGCTTCAGTGTACCGGTGCCACCCGCCGCCGGCAAAGTCTGCGGGCTGCGGCCCACAGCCGCGGTGCCGGCGTGACAAAATGGCACGCTGGGCCAAAGCGGGCCGCCGATCGACTGCCAACGCGTCGCGTCGTTTGTCAGGCGACGGCGGCGATCCCCACGGATCTCGACCCGTTGCCGATCGACTGCGCTGGCATGACCTTTGCTTCGTTGAAGGGGGGGGCTCGCAGCGTACCGAGCACCCTGGTGGCGGAATCCACCGACGCCGCGTGACCCAGAGAGAGGGAACGCGGGGAGACAAGCGGCAGACAAGCCGCAAGCGACGACCCAACAACGGGTCGACCGAAACAGAGCGCCGGGCTGGTCATGGAGTACCTGCTGAAGCGACATTTCTGGGTGCTCAACCTGGTCGGGCTGGCCGTGATCGCTTGGCTGCTCGCCGGCGTGGCCAACGGCTTTGTCGGTATGAAGCTGGCCTCGTCGAGCGTGGTGCGCCTCGATGTCGCGGGCGACGATGGTGCCGGCGGGACCCGCTTCGACCGGCACCTGGCGCGGGCGCGGGTGGGGCGCGACAGCGGCGGCGCGATGGCGTCACGCTCACCTTTCCTGATCGAGGAGTTCGCCCCGGAACCAGTGGTCGAGGTGGCCGAAGAGGAACCGACCGAGGAGGATGGCGCCGATACGCCGGTCGAACCCACCTACGCGGTGACCAAGCTGCCGATCAAGCTGCTCGGCACGATGGTTGTGATCCCGGCCACTTTCTCGAGCGCGACCGTCACGGTCGAGCGCACGCCGGACCTGAAGATCGTCACGGTCGGTACCGACCTGCTCGACGGTCAGGCCAAGGTGCACGCGATCGAGCGAACGTACATCGTCCTGAAGGAATCGGCTGCGCTGACGATCGCGCCGCTTTGGCCTCACATGGAGGTCGAGGAGGACAAGGGGCGCACGGTATCGACGGTCGCGCCAACGCGCCCGGCCCAGGTCGCCAGCGCGGGCGGAGTCGACGGCATTCGGCGAATCTCGGACACGTCCTACCAGATGGACCGGGACATGATTAACCGCAAGCTGAAGAACCTGTCGAGCCTCGGTTCGCAGGCGCGTGTAGTGCCGAACTACCACAACGGCAAGTACGACGGCTTCCGGATGATCGGCATGCAGGGGGACAGCCTGTTCACAGGCATCGGCTTCGTCAACGGAGACATCGTCAAGGTCATCAACGGCAACCGCATCGACAGCCCCAACAAGGCGTTGGCCCTATACGAAGCCCTGAAGAACAAGAGCAGGCTGACCGTGCAGATCGAGCGCGGCGGCATCATGAAGACGATGCGCTACATCGTTCGCTGAACCACACCGCCGCGGTGTGTGGACCGCAGGACAACGGAGACGGATGTTGAGCACCTACCCGAACAAACGCAGCCGAGCCCGCGCGAGCGTAATCGCTGTCACGGCTTTGGCGACGCTCTGCCTCAGCGGCCACGAGGGCCGGGCAGAGGACCGCGAGATCCCCGTACGCGCCAGCGCCGGAACGCTGCGCAAGAATGGCGCGCCTTCGACCATTCAGGCCGGCAAGGGCTCGGCAGGCGTGCTGAAACGCAAGAAGGCCGGCAAGAAGCTCGACCCGGACTACGATCCGGCCGCCGCCGACCGGGCGATGGCCGACGCGCCAGCGGCGCCGGCCGCACCGCCCGCCCGGACTGAGGCCCAGCAAGCGCAGGCCGACAAGGCGGTCGAGGACTGGGTCCAGGTCAAGGGCAACTTCCCGATCGCGCTGAAGTGCATGCGGCTACCGCTAAACGCCCGCGTGACGATGGACTTCGAGGACGTGCCGCTCGAGTCGATGGTCAAGCTGATCTCGTGTTGGCTGGACCGCAACTTCCTCATCGCCAGCAACAAGCGCGGCGCCAAAATCACGATCCTGTCGCCGCACGCCGTCAGCGTCTACGAGGCCTACCGGGCCTTCTTGTCTGCGCTGCACGTCAACGGCATGACGGTGACCCAGAAGGGAAGATTCTACCACATCGTCGATTCCGGCGAGGCCCGCTCGTCTGGTGCGGTGATCGTCGGCCCCGACGGCAAGGTCCCCGATGAAGACCGGATCATCACGCGCATCGTGCGACTCGACCACGTCGACGCCAAGGACGTCGAGCCGCTGATCACCAAGTTCAAGTCGAAGACCGGCGACCTCTTCATCTATCAGCCCAACAACACCCTGATCCTGACGGACTCGGGCACCAACATTCGGCGCATCCTTGAGCTGCTCAAGGACGTCGATGTGCCGCTGGGCAAAGAGAAGATCTGGATCCGCCCCGTGCAGCATATGGCGGCGGCCGAGCTGGTCGAGCGGATCACCGCGGTCTTTGGCGACAAGGGCACGACGTCGGGGTCCGCCGCCGCTGGCCGGACCCGTGGTCGTGCCAGTCGCGCCAAGGCAGCCGCGGCGGCAACAGCGAACGCGTCGGCTGACGCGCAGAGCGACCCGACGCGGGTGAAGATCACCAAGATCATCGCCGATGAGCGGACCAACCAGCTCATCATGATCACGACGCGGGCGAGCTACCTGAAGATCGATGCGCTGATCCGCAGGCTTGACGTGCCGATCCCTGGCGAGGGTCAGATCCACATCCACCACCTGGAGAACGCCGACGCCGAGGAGCTGTCGAGCACGCTGTCTTCGCTCGCCGGAGGTTCACGTGGGGCGGCGAGACCGGCGCGGGGTGGAACCGCGGCAAAAGGGGCGGGCGGCTCAGCCGCGCTCTTCGAGGGTGACGTCAAGATCACCGCCTACAAGCCGACCAACTCGCTGGTGATCGAGGCATCGCTCAAAGACTACCTCAGCTTGTCGAAGGTGATCAGCCAGCTCGATCGGCGGCGCAAGCAGGTCTACGTTGAAGCGGTGATCATGGAGATCTCGACGGCGAAGAATCGCAACATGCAGATCGCTGGCTCGGCCGGCTACGAGTTCGACATCGGCGGCGAGGCCGTGCCGCTGCTGGTTGGCCTGGGCGGCATGGGGATCGGCGGTGTGGATGTGGGCCAGCTCAGCTCGGGAGGCATCGCGGCGGGTCTGCAGGGACCGTTGGTGCAAGCGAACACCGGCAGCGCGGCGGCCGCTGCTGGCGCGACGCTGTCGATCCCCGCGTTCGGCTTCCTGCTGCAGGCGATCCAGGAGAACTCCGACGTCAACATCCTGTCGACGCCGCACATCCTGACCCTGAACAACGAAGAGGCCGAGATCCAGGTCGGCCGCAAGGTGCCGTACCGATCGGCGAGCCTCGGCGGCTCCGGGGGCCTCAGCGGGCTGGCTGGCCTCAGTGGTCTGAGTGGCCTGGCCGGCGGTGGCTCGAGCGGGCTGCTCGGCGCGCTCGGTGGCCTTGGCGGGCTGGGCGGCTCGATGGTGCAGCACGTCGACGTCGACCTGACCCTGAAGATCACGCCGCAGATCAACGAGAGTGACTTCATCAAGCTGAAGATCGATGAGCAGCTCGATGAGATCGAGGCGATGGACCCGAACCTCGGGCCGACGACGTCGAAGCGCAAGGTGACCAACACCGTGGTCGTCCGCGATCAGCAGCCGGTCGTGATCGGCGGTCTGGTCACTGACCGCGAGACGACCGGCGTCGCCAAGATTCCGGTGCTTGGCGACCTGCCCCTGATCGGCATCTTCTTTCGCAAGTCGACCAAGCGTATGGAGAAGAAGAACCTGCTGCTGATCATCGTGCCGCACATCATCAAGGACCCGAGCGACATCCGCCGGGTTCACGAAGAGAAGCAGCGGCAACTTCATGACTTTGCCGAGGAATTGGCGACGCGCCACAAGGAGTACGCGGGCAAGATCGACTTCCGGAAGAAGTCCGGTCTGATGCAGCGCATCTACCACGCGGTCGAGGAGACAGCCGACGAGCGCCGGTTGATCGAGAAGGCCTACTTCGACAACTCCGACGTCGACATGGTCGGTCCGGCTGAGCAGCACGACCTCGACTACGATCCGACCGGCGGCGCGGACAACGAAGAGGGCGGCGCCGGCCAGGGCAGCGACCCTGGCGTGCACGTCATCGAGCTGCCCGATGCGGCGGAGACCCAGCCCGATCAGGGTACGGCGAAGCGACCGGCGGCCGCCAAGGGCGGCGAGACGCGGGAGAAGCGACCGAGCAAGGATGCCGACGGCGCCGACACGAGCACCCCCAACGAGGCCGGGAGGTAGCGACGTGGGAGCGATGCCGCAAGCCAGCGTAGATCCCCGGCGGGTGGGCGAGATCCTCGTCGACCATGGGGTTTGCGGTGACGAGAAGATTGACGTGGCGCTGGCGGTACAACGCGAGCGCGGCGGCCTGATCGGTCAGATCTTGGTGCAGCAGCAGGCGATCTCGGCGCTGCAGCTGCTCACGGCCCTGGGGGGGCAGCTCGGTGTCCCGGTATTCGAGACGATCGACGAGGACGCCATCGATGTGTCGCTGGTGGCGCCGCTGTCGCTGTCGTACGCCAAGGAGCACGAGCTCCTGCCGCTGTCGTTCATCGAGGGCGTACTCACGGTGGCGATGTCGAACCCGTTGTCGCTCGACGCGCTCGACGATCTGCGGGTGCTGTACAGCCCCAAGCGATTCGAGCCGCGGTTGGTCCCAGAGGAAGTGCTGACCCCCGCGATCAACCACGCCTTCGACCGTCGCGCCCGCGCCGACCAGGTCGTCGACGACCTGTCGCACGACGGCGACGACGGCGTCGCCCACATCGCCCACGAGCTGCAGGACGCGGCCAAGGACATCCTCGACGAGGACGACGAGGCGCCGATCATCCGGCTGGTCAATTCGGTCTTGAACCAGGCCGCCAAAGAGCGGGCCAGTGACGTGCACGTCGAGCCGATGGAGAAGTACGTCCTGATCCGATTTCGGCGCGACGGCGTGCTCAGCGAGGTGGTGCGCACGCCCAAGCGCTTCCAGGCGTCGATCAGCAGCCGCGTGAAGATCATGGCGGGCCTGAACATCGCCGAGAAGCGTCTGCCGCAAGACGGCCGCATCCGCATCAAGGTCGCCGGCCGCGACATCGATCTGCGCGTGTCGACGATCCCCACCGCCCACGGCGAGCGGATCGTGATGCGCCTGCTCGACAAGACCTCGACCACCCTCGATCTGCGCTCGCTGGGCATGCTCGAGTCGGTTCGGCTGCCGCTCGATGGGCTGATCCACCGACCCAACGGCATCATCCTGTGCACGGGGCCGACCGGGTCGGGCAAGACGACGACGCTGTACTCGGCGCTGGTGACGATCAACAAGCCCGACATCAACATCCTGACGATCGAGGACCCGGTCGAATACCAGCTCGAAGGCATCGGCCAGATGCAGGTGCAGCCGAAGATCGACTTCACCTTTGCCCGTGGCCTGCGCGCGACCCTGCGCCAGGACCCGGACGTGGTGCTGGTCGGCGAGATCCGAGATCTTGAGACCGCCGAGATCGCCGTGCAGGCGTCGCTGACCGGTCACCTCGTGCTGTCGACCGTGCACACCAACGACGCCGCTTCGACGTTCACGCGGCTGGTCGACATGGGCGTCGAGCCGTTCCTGATCGCGTCCTCGGTGCTTGGCATCCTCGCCCAGCGGCTGATCCGGGTGCTCTGCAAGGACTGCCGCGAGCCCTACGAGCCCACCGGCCTGGAGCTCGAGATGCTCGACGTTCGCAGCGACGACTCCAGGCTGTCGACCGCGACCTTCTTCCGCTCAAAGGGATGCCCGCTGTGTGGCATGACCGGATATGCGGGACGAAGCGGTCTGCACGAGTTGCTGGTGCCCAACGAGGAGGTCAAACGCCTGGTCGTGCAGAAGTCGGATGCAGGCGTGATCAAGCGCGCGGCGGTGCGCGCCGGCATGAAGACGCTGCTTGAGGACGGCGCGGTCAAGTGCATGTCGGGTGTGAGCACCATCGAAGAGGTCGTGCGCATCGCCAACGCAGCGGTGGAGTAGGCGAGGGCAGAGACGAGGGCAGAGACGAGGGCAGAGACGAGCGTAGAGACAGCGTGCGGCGCAGGAGACAGCGCCGCCGATAACATGGAGAGGACCCAGAGAGATGCCGGTATACGAGTACATCGGCAAAGGCAGCGGCGGCAAGACCGTCAAAGGTGTGCTCGACGTCGACAACGTCAAGGCGCTCAAGGCGGCGTTGCGTCGCGACAAGGTGTTTCTGACCGAGTACCACGAGACCGCGGCGGCCAAGGGCGGCGCCGGCGGTCGGGTGCGCGCCGGCAAAAAGGTGCAGGCCGGCTCGCGCGACGTCGACGTCAAGGAGATGCTCACCCGCATCACGCCGCTGGACGTAGCGGAGATGACCCGCCAGCTCGCCACCCTGCAGAAGGCCGGCGTGCCGTTGGTCGACTCGCTCAGCGCGATCGTCGACCAGACCGAGAACGCCAAGCTCAAGCGGGTGATGAGCCAGGTGCGCACCGACGTAACCGAGGGTGCGTCGCTCTTTCGGGCGCTCGACCGGCACAACAAGGTCTTTGGGCCGACCTACGTCAACATGATCCGCGCCGCCGAGTCTTCCGGCACGATGGACCTCGTCCTGCTGCGCCTGGCCGACTTCACCGAGTCGCAGGTGCGGCTGCGCAACAAGGTCATCGGCGCGCTGACCTATCCGGCGATCATGCTGTGCATCTCGGTGCTGATCGTCGCCGCGATGATGGTCTTGGTCGTGCCGAAGATCACGGTGATGTTCACCGATCTCGGCGCCGATCTGCCGTTCATCACCAAGGTCTTGATCTTCATCAGCGAGACCCTGACGAGCTGGTGGTGGCTGCTGCTGCTGATGCTCGGCGGTGCGGCCACCGCCGTGCAACGATGGCGGCTCACCGACGAAGGTGGACTGCAGTGGGATGGCTGGACGCTGCGGATGCCGGTCTTCGGTGACTTGCTGCGTAAGGTCGCGATCTCGCGTTTCACGCGCACGCTATCGACGCTGCTGAACTCGGGCGTGCCGCTGCTGACGGCGATGGAGATCGTCGAGAACGTCGTCGCCAATCAGGTTCTCGCCAACGTCCTGAACGAGGCACGCGCGGCGATCCGCGAGGGCGACAGCATCGCCGGGCCGTTGAAGCGCTCCGAACAGTTCCCGCCCATGGTGGTCCACATGATCGCCATCGGCGAGCGCTCGGGAGAGCTCGAGGGGATGCTGCAGAACGTCGCCGAGAGCTACGAGAATCAGGTCGAGACCCGCATCAACGCGCTCACCTCGGTGCTCGAGCCGATCATGATCGTCGGCATGGGCATCCTGGTGGCATTCCTGGTGGCGGCGATTCTGCTGCCGATGATGAAGCTGACGTCGGCGGTCGGTCAGGGCTGAGCCCGGACGCGCCCACAAGGAGAGAGCTATGGAGAATATTCTGGACAAGCAAGACATGACCGCCGCTGGCGGCGTCCTTCCCGCGGCCGACGAGCGCGTCGACAGAGGCGGCGTCCTGCGGGCGGCCGTCCGCCGAGCGGCCGATCAACGCGGCATGACCCTGATCGAGATCATGGTCGTGATCGTCATCATCGGCATCCTCGGCTCGGCCCTGGCGGTCGGCGTCTTCGGAATGCTCGGCGAGGCGCGAGAGGACACCGGACGCGCCCAGGTCAACACGGTCGGTGGGATCATCGAGGCCTACGAGGCGCGCTACGGAGACTGGCCCGACAGCCTGACCGCGATGACCGAGGGCAAACACGCCCGCCTCAAGCAGGGGAACCTCAAGGACCCCTGGCGCCAGGAGCTGCACTACAGCGTCGAAGGCGACGGCTTCACGCTGTGCTCGAATGGCGACGACAAGAAGCAGGGCACCGAAGACGACATCTGCTACGGCGACCAGCAGTAGCAGCGTGGCTGGCGGCGGACCAAGGCGGTGACGAGAGGTGAGAAAGCGAGGCCAAAGCGGCTTCACGATGATCGAGCTGCTGGTGGTGACCGTCGTGATCGCCGCCGTGACGCTGGTCGTCGTGATTGGAGTCGGCAACATCCGCGGCGCGTCGGTCCAGGCCGAGGCGGGCAAGTTGGCGGCAGCGGTACGCCACCTCTACACGCTCAGCGTCCTGCACGCGCGCAACTACC
>CALGHC010000662.1 GCA_937915965.1 uncultured Myxococcales bacterium | reverse complement strand
AGGCAGAAGGCAGAAGGCAGAAGGCAGAAGGCAGAAGGCAGAAGGCAGAAGGCAGGGCTGTTGTCATGCAGATCGGGAGAACGTAGCGTCCGCGCATGCACCTGCTCAGCGCCAGCCACATCCAAAAGAGCTACGGTTCCTCGGTCCTCCTCGAAGACGCGGAGTTGCACGTCACCCTTGGGGAGCGGATCGGCCTCGTCGGGGTCAACGGTTCGGGCAAATCAACCCTCCTGGCGATGCTCGCCGGCCAGGACGACCCCGACAGCGGCGAATTTGCCTGGCGCACCGGCACCCGCGTCGCCTGGCTGTCGCAGCGCCCGCTTCTGGACGAAGAATCAAGTCTGCGCGACGTCGCGATGGCCGGCGCGAGCCGGCAGCGCTCGACACGCGAGACCTACGAGCGCGAGCTCGCTTGCGACCAGATGCTGGACGCGTTGGGCCTGACGACGCCGTCGATGCGCGTCGCGGAAGCCTCGGGCGGCATGCGGCGGCGCGCTGCTCTCGCGGCCGCGCTGCTCGAAGAGGCCGACGTACTGCTATTGGACGAGCCAACCAACCACCTCGACCTCGACATCATCGCGTGGCTCGTGCGGCACCTGCGCGGCCTGCAGGGCGCCCTGCTGATGATCAGCCACGATCGCTACTTCATCGACGAGGTGGTTGACCGGGTCGTCGAGATCCGCAAACAGCGCCTCTGGTCCTTCGCCGGCGACTTCGGTGCCTACCTGGAGGCCCGCCAGACCCTCGAGGGCGTCGAGGCCCGCGCCGAGTCCAACCGCCGCAAGACCTTCGAGAGCGAGCTCGAGTGGCTCAAGCGCAGCCCCAAGGCGCGCAGCACCAAACAGAAGGCCCGCGTCGACCGCGTCAGCGAGCTGGCGACGAGCGACTGGCAGCCGCGTCAACAGGTTCACTTCGAGGTCCAACAGCACGGGCGCCTCGGCAAGACGATCCTCGTCGCCAGCGCCCTGCGCGCCGGCTTCCCCGACCGAGCCGACGGCATGCCGGGCCCACACGTTGTCGCCGACCAGCTCGATCTGACCATGCAGCCCGGCGCGCGGATCGGCCTGATTGGTCCCAATGGAGCCGGCAAGACGACCCTGCTGCGCACATTCGCCGGCCTGTTACCACCGCTGGCGGGCGAGATCCGCTTGGGTGTGCACACCGCGATCGTCTACATCGACCAGGAGCGCAGCGGTCTTGACGCCAAGATGACCGTGCGCGAGTCGGCGACCCCCTCGGGGAGCGACTGGGTCGAGGTCGGCGGCGAGCGGGTGCACGTGGCCACCTGGCTCGACCGCTTCCTCTTTCGCGGCGACGACCTGCGCCAGCCGGTCTCGACACTCAGTGGCGGCCAGCGCTTCCGCCTGCTGCTCGCGCGCCGCCTGCAAGAGCCACTCAACCTGCTCGTCCTCGATGAGCCGACCAATGATCTGGATCTCGAGACCCTCGCCGTACTCGAGCAGGCGCTGGTCGACTACCCGGGCTGCCTGCTGGTCGTCAGCCACGACCGCTGTTTCCTCGATCGCGTCTGCACGGCGATCCTCCACATCCCCGGCGACGGCCAAACCGAGCTGCATGCGGGAGGCTGGAGCGACTGGGAGACGCGCAAGCGCGCCGCGTCGGCCCCGGCGGCGGCGGCGGCGGGAAACGACCCATCATCGGCACGGCGCAAAGAGAGCGCACCGCCCAAGATCACGCTGGCCGAGAAGGCGACGCTGGCGACCATCGAGGCCGACATCGAGAGAGCCGAGGCCGCGGTCGGCGAACGCGAGACTCGCCTCGCCGATCCGGCGCTCATGGCCGACCACGCCAGCCTGACCGCGGCTGCAGCCGACCTGGATGCGGCCGTGGCGAAGCGGGACGCGTTGTACGCTCGCTGGGCGGAGCTCGAAGAGAAGCTGGCGACATGGACCGCCTGGCGGGCAGGCCGGGGCGCCTGACGACGCCGCGAATCGGCTGAGCCGACGTCAGCCGGGGGCCGGCCGCAGCCGCGTCCTCAGATCTCGAAAGCAGGCATCGCGCAGAACTGTTCGTAGTCGATCAGCTCCTTGACGGTGGGCTGGTCGCCGCAGAGCGGGCAGTCGGCGTCCTTGCGGGTGTTGAGCGCGCGAAAACGCATCGCGAGCGCGTCGAAGGTCAGCAAGCGACCGACGAGGGGCTCGCCGATGCCCAGGATGAGCTTGACGGTCTCGATCGCCTGCGCGACGCCGACAATCCCTGGCAGCACACCGAGCACGCCGGCCTCGGCGCACGAAGGCGCCATGCCGGGGGGCGGCGGCTCGGGATACAGGCAGCGGTAGCAGGGCCCCGCGTCGGGTTTGAAGACGGTGACCTGGCCCTCGAAACGGAAGATCGAGCCGTGCACGTTCGGCTTCTTGAGCATGTAGCAGGCGTCGTTGACGAGATATCGAGTCGGGAAGTTGTCGCAGCCGTCGACGACGATGTCGTATTCAGCGAAGAGGTCGAGCACGTTCGAGCTGTCGAGGCGCATCTGATACGGCACGACCCGCACCTCGGAGTTGATCCCCTTCAGCGCCGCCACCGCGCTCTCGACCTTGGCCATGCCGACCCGGTCCTCGGTGTGCAGAAGCTGGCGCTGCAAGTTCGACATGTCGACCACGTCGGCGTCGATGATGCCGAGGGTGCCGACGCCGGCAGCGGCCAGATAGAGGGCAGCCGGGCTGCCCAGTCCACCCGCACCGACCAGGAGCACCTTGGCGTCGAGCAGCTTGATCTGACCGGCCTCGCCGACCTCTGGCATTGTCAGATGGCGGCTGTAGCGGGCGACCTGGTCGCGGCTGAGCTGCCGGCGATTGTCGATCGGGTAGCCGCTCTGGACCCATTTGGCGTAGCCGCCGGAGAGCGATTTGACGTCGGTATAGCCCATGACCTGCAGGGCGTAGGCGGCAAATGCGGAGCGCACGCCGCCGGCGCAATAGAGGATGACCTCGTCGTTGGCGTTGTGGGCGACGCCGCCGATGCGCGCCTCAAGGTGGCCGCGGCCCAGGAGCTTCGCGCCAGGCAGGAATCCGCTCTCCATCTCGTCGCGCTCGCGCACGTCGACGATCAGCAGCTGGTCGCCCGACGTCAAGCGGGCGTTCAGTTGGTCGACGTCGATCTCTTCGACGTCGGCGCGGATGCTGGCGAGGTGGTCTTGAACGGAAGGCATTATTCGGACTCCTGAGCTACGGCGGACTGTAGGGGCTGCATCGAGGCGGCGCAAGCGCAGTCGCGGCATTCCCTCTTGTTGTCGGGGCGCTGGGGCCGGCCGGTCCTTCAGGCGACGTCGCCGGTCGCCCCCGGGTCGTCCTCATGGGTCTGCCCGGCGCCACCGTGGGCCAGGGCGAGCGCGAGGTCGGCAAAGCACTGCCGCCAGCTCGCCTCCGTCGCGTCGACCAGGGTCGCCTCGGCGAGGCGATCGAAGCCGCCAGGCAGCCCGCTCGACACGGTGACCACGCTGCCGCCGTCCTCCGACGGCGCGATCGCGAACTCAAGCACGTCGGCCTCGTCGCCAGGCCAATTGGGTGGTCCATCCCAGACCAGGGTGGCGACATGCGGCGGCTCCAAGCGCTGCCACGCGCCGCTGCGCGAGAGCGGCTCGCCGTCGGGATCGTTCCACAGGACACGCACCTCGCCGCCGGCCTGGTCGTCGCTGCTGGCTTCGTCACAAAACCACTGCGAGAGGCCATCTGCGCGGGTCAGCAGGGCGAACACCCGCTCGGCGGGGGCAGGCACAGCGCAGCGAACAAAGACACGGGGACCGGCCATTGGCGACTCCGGGATGCGCGAGGGCGACGCCCCGACTGGACGACAGGAAAAGACATTCGCCCCGCAGCGCAAGGGACCGGGCTCGACGGGGTCAAGCGGTAGGGTTCGGCGGGGTCCAGCGGCAGGGATCGATGGCTTCAGGCGGCGGGGCCCGACCGGTTCAAGCGGCAGGGGCCGACGGGTTTGACGGGCGCTGCTGGCGGGCGCGATGCTGCCCGGCGCGCCCGCCCGGGCGCGGAGGAGCCGCGAAATGCAATCGAGCCAGCAGCCGAGCCAGCAGCCGAGCCAGCAGCCGAGCCCCAGGGAAGCAGACCTG
>CALGHC010000661.1 GCA_937915965.1 uncultured Myxococcales bacterium | reverse complement strand
GCGCCGCCGCCGATGCCCAGGCCGGGGCCGCGCCGCCGCCCGTTGGCGTCGCGGTCACCACAGGCGATTTCGCTATCCACAAATACGAAGTGACGGTGGCGGACTTCGCCAAGTGTGTCGAGCGGCGCGCATGCTTGGGAGCCCCGTCTGACGACACCGGCTGCACATGGACGACCCGCGAAGATAGCCCCGATGTTCCCGTGACTTGCGTTCGTTTCGAGCAGGCCGACGCCTACTGCAAGAGCCAGGGTTGGCGGTTGCCCACCGAGGTCGAATGGGAGATCGCAGCGCGCGGTAAGAAGGCCGGCGATTTTCCGAGCGGTGTGCGCAGTGTGTCCTGTGCGACAATGGTCATTGGCGGCGACGGCGGTGGCTGCGACATCCCCGGACCGCTTGCCGTCGGCTCAAGGCGGCAAACGGACGTCTCCTGGGTCGGCGCGTTTGACCTCGGCGGCAACGTGCGCGAGTGGACCTCCAGCGCCTACGGACCCGCTCCGGGGCTCGAGCCAACCGAGCCGGATGACTGCGGCAGCGGCCGCACCTCGCGGGTGAATCGCGGTGGCAGCTGGAGTATGCGCGTCGACTCGGTCGCCACATCCCACACCCGCATGAAGACCTGCGGTGGCGGCGAAGGCGGCACAGGCGACGCGGCCAGGGACCTCGGCTTGCGCTGCGCCGTTTCGCTTTGACGGCCTCGCGGACCCCGGTCCCAAAGTCCCTCGGCCCCGAAGTCCCTCGGCCCCGAAGTCCCCCGGCACCAAAGGCCCCGGGTACCAGTGTCCTCGGGTACCAGAGTCCCGGGTACCGACGGGCGCTCAGACCGCCTGCTGGCAGGTTTGCCGCCGCGGCCGGCGTGATTGACCCGCTTTGGCTCGCCGTGCTAGTTACGCCGACGGAGTCCTCGTTCCTACAGCACCCGTGTCAGAGGCGCGTTCGCGTCTGCATTCGCAGACAGGGCGCCTTCGCGAATCGGCGACACAGGCCGGGTGCAACCTGAGCGAGGGCGCCGAGGCGCTCGTTGTCGCCCAGGCGATCCGCCCGGGACGGCAAAGACAAGGCTCGCCCCGGGTTGCGCAGACAAGCGGCTGCGCGAACGGTGGCTGGCAAGTGGCTGTTCGCCGTGCGTTGTGGCGGCAAACTCGAACCGGAGGACTCCGCAATGCGGCACCAGATATCGAAGAAGATTCAGTTGGCGGCCCTCGCCATCGTTATTGGCGCAACCGGCTGCAAGAAGCCCGCCGAGGCTCCACCTGCCGAGGCCCCACCCGCTGAGGCGGTCGCCGCACCTGAAGCTGCTACTGCAACGGCCGCAGCCGCTCCAAAGGCAGCGCGAACCGAGTTCAAGGCCCTCGATCCCGCAGAGATCGCGGCGCTGAAGACGAAGGCCGCCGGCTGGCAGCAGCTGTTGCCCACTCCCGGAGAGGTCTTCGACGCGATGGCGGCGATGAACAAAGAGGCCGGCGGTACCGTCCAATGGGCCGCTCTGGTGACCGATCGCACGATCGCTGCGGACGCAGACCGGGCCGCGGTCGCCGTCGCGGTCGGTCGCAGCATCGCGGACTTCCTGGTGCTGGTGCACGCCCAGCAGGCCGAGCGCGCTGCCCCCCTCGCCGAGCAGCTGTTGGCCGCAGCCGATCGCCTCGGCGTCGGCGAACAGGCCCGCGAGAAGGGGGCTGCCCTCGTTCCTGCGCTGCAGAAGAGCGACTGGGCTTCGACCGGCGCGGCCGTAGCGAGCATCTTTGAGGCGATGCGCGCCGAGCTGACGGGCAAGCGCGCGGACGAGCAGACGGCGCTGTTGATCGCGGTTGGCGTCTGGCTCGAGGGCATACGGGTCGTCGCGACCCACCTGGGGACCACCCCCAACGAGGCGACCTCCGGGCTGCTGCACCAGGGTCATCTGGCACAGTTCTTCGCCGCTCGCCTGGAGGGTCTGCAGGGCCCCCTCGCCGCGTCGCCGGCGGTCGCGTCGCTCAAGGCGCCGCTTGTAGCCATCGGCAAGGCGATGGCCGGTTCGCACAGCGATCCGTTGACCGCTGAGGCTGTCGCATCCATCGGCAGCGCAGCTACGGAAGCGCTCGCAAAACTCTAGCGTGACGAGCCGGTTCACGGCCCCGCGTCGGGGTCGGCGGCACCGCACGCGGCAATTCAAGGCGCCAGGCACGTTCGGCTGGCACGGGAGGCAGAGTCATGCAGACTATCGCTAGTCGAGTAGCCGGCCGCTTGGCCAGTCGAAGAACCCGCACGATCCTCTGGAGCGTCCTGATCGTCGCGGCGCTGACCGCCGTCGCAGGCACCGCAGCGGCCACCCGCGACGGCGCGCGCGAATCAGCCATGAAGGCGGCGATCAGCCTGAAGGCGTTGGGTTTCGATTTTCGTGATGAGTTCTCGCTGGGCCTCCTCGAGGAGGGCGACAAAGCGGTCGTGCGGACCACGTTGTTGCGCGGCAACGATTACGCCCTGGTCGCTGGCGGCTGCTCCGACGCCATGGATGTCGACATCCAGGTGTACGACGAGGATTGGGACCTGGTCGAGCAGGACCGGGACTCCGAGGACGTCGCCGTGGTTCAGGTCTCGCCGCGCTTTACGGGCGAGTACTACGTGGTCGTTCGCATGTACTCGACCCGTGGTGATGCGGCCCACTGGGTCCTGGTGACTGGCTACAAGTAGCCTCCATCGGTGCGCGCTGCGGGTAGCCTCAGGCCACGCGAGTCGACCCAGCCGCAGTCCGCGCCGGGTGGAAACGGACCGCCCTTGCAGGTGCCGGCGTTGTCGTCGGCGTCGGCCTCAAGCTCATCCGAGGCAGGCATGACGCAGGAAGGCAGCAGGGACGACCGCCTCAGGGCGCCGCTCGAAGCTCTGGTCACAGCTCTCGCCCACACCCGACAACCTCTCAGCGATGAGCGCTTCGGTCAGCTGTTCCGCGTTCTTTGCGAGGTCGGCTCCTACGATGGCGCGCGCGCCTCGATCAACGCTGTAGCCGCCGGCGGTCCTGTCGAAACTCGCACCGTGTTGCAGCGGGCGCAGGCTCTCCTGGGCGCGCTCGCCCGCGCCGACCAGGTCGAAGCGCTGATGCTAGGTTGGGGCTTTGCGCGTGCCCTGGGCCTTGGCGACGACGAGGTCGCGCTGCTCAACGAGGCCGCCGCCGGGCTGCGGTATCCACCTGCTGTCTCGGATGCGCTGCGTTTCGCCGTGGATCCGGCGTGGCGGATGACGCCCGAGATCCGCGCTGCGGCGGCACGCCACGGGATCCGAGTGTGCACGGCAGGCAGGCTGCCTGGCGCGGACCTGCCGTTCGCCGTGGCAGCCACCGTCGCCGTCGTCGAGATCGCCCGGGCGCTGTACGTGCGCGTCTTCGAGGCCTCTACCTCGGTTCGTGTCGGGCCAGATCACCTGCCGGTGGGGCGATTCGTGCGCCTGGGACTGGCTTCGCGTCTGGTCCTCGCTCCCTATGTGTTCAGGGACTACGACCTGTCGGCTCTTGTCGACGCGGCCTCGCTGGAATCACATCAGCACCGCGTCGTAATCCACCCGGTCACTACGACCGGCGAGGCTGCGGCGCCCGTCCGCTGGGCCGCGCGCGGCGAGCTCCTGATCGCGACCGCCCTGGTCGATGGGGTGTCGCTCAATGGCCTCGCGCTGCCGGTGGGCCTGAGTCGGATCGTGATGCCGTACGACCGACTGGCGATGGACGGCAAACGCCTGGCGCCACCCTACGAAGCACAGGCGGGCGAAGACCTGGCGCCCACTGCGTTCATCTCGTCGCCGGCGGCGGGCGTCGGCACCCGGTCCAGTTTCGGGCTGGACACGGTCGCCCGGCGCAGCATCCGCATGACGCTCACAGAGGTGGACCTCGACATCGGCTCTACCCGTCTGCTCGACGACGTGCGATTCCAGCTGCGGGCCGGTGAACTCGTCGCAATCTTGGGCCCAAGCGGCAGCGGCAAGTCGACCCTGCTTGACGTGCTCTCGGGTCGCAAGACGCCGACCCGCGGGGCCGCGACCTACGAGAGCGTCGACGGCGCCTGCCCGATCAGCGAGGCCAGCCAGCGCATCGGCGTCGTTCCGCAGGACGAGGTCGTCCTGGCCGAGCTCACCGTGGCCGAGAACGTAGCGCTCGCCGCCCGGCTGCGAATGCCCGGTCTCGACGCAGAGGCCATCGCCGCTCGCGTTGATGACGCGATCGCCCAGGTCGGTCTGGTTGCTCGTCGGGACGCCACCGTTGGCGAGCCGGCGAACCGTCTGCTCAGTGGTGGCGAGCGCCGGCGGGTGAGCACGGCGATGGAGCTTGTCGCGGAGCCCGACGTGCTGTTGCTCGATGAACCGCTCTCTGGCCTCTCGTCGCAAGACGTAGAGACGATGCAGAGCCTCTTCGTCGACCTCGCGCGCCGCGGGCGCATCGTCGCGCTTGTCGTGCACCAGCCCTCCATCGATGTCTTTCGCGGCTTCGACA
>CALGHC010000660.1 GCA_937915965.1 uncultured Myxococcales bacterium | reverse complement strand
AACTGAGCAGCGATGTTCTCCGCCACCAGCTGAGCGTCGAGCTCGACCTTCCGAACCTCGATGATGTTCAGGAAGACGTCGGTCCGCGTGATCTTGCGCAGCTCGAGCTTCAACGAGTCGAGACCCGCGCAGCGCTTGCCGATGATCATCCCCGGTCGGGCCGCATAGACGAAGACCTTTGCCTTCTTCGCGGCGCGCTCGATGATGATCTTGCTGACCTGCGCGCCCTTCAGGCGCTGCTTGAGGAACTTGCGAATTTGCAGGTCCTCATGCAGATCGTCGGCGTAGGACTTGTCGGCGTACCAACGAGAGTCCCAGGTCCGGATGGTTCCGAGGCGGAACCCTACGGGATGTACCTTCTGACCCACGTCTACCTCCAGAAGCGATCCACCCATTTGAGCGGCGCGCAAAAATACAGATGAGACCCTGTGCCGTCAACCCGATTCGATCAACAGGCGACCAGTGAGGCCGCATCGGAACAGATCTAGCGGAGCCCCAGCTCCACGGTGATGTGGGACGTGCGCTTGAGAATGCGCGTGGCCCGACCCTGAGCACGGGGCAGATAGCGGCGCAGCGACGGTCCGCCGTCCACAAAGATCGTCTTCACGTACAACGCGTCAGCGTCGATCGAGGGATCGACATCCGTTGCGTTGGCCATCGCGGACTGGATCAGCTTCCCGACCATCGGGGCAGACCGCTTCCGCGTGAACTTCAAGACCTTGAGCGCGTTCTCGACGTCCTCGCCACGAATCAGGTCCGCCACCAAGCGCACCTTTTGCGGCGAGATCCGGGCGTACCGGAGTCGGGCTCGAGAAACGGTTTCTTTGTCGGCCATGCAAGCCTCCTGGATTCGAGTCGGCTTGGGCCGACTCACGGGTCAACGGACCCGCGAACGCCGGTCTGCCGCGTGCCCATAGAACGTCCGCGTAGGAGCGAACTCGCCGAGCTTGTGGCCGACCATCTGGTCAGTGACATAGACGGGGATGAACTTCTTGCCGTTGTGCACAGCGAAGGTCAGCCCGATGAAGTCGGGAAGGATCGTCGAGCGACGGGACCAGGTCTTGATGACCTTGTTCGAGGAGGCGGCCTTTGCGGCGACCGCCTTCTCGATGAGATGGCCGTCGACGAACGGGCCCTTCTTGAGAGAGCGAGACATGATGACCTCCCGTTACTTCCGGCGCTTCACGATGAAGCGGTTGCTGCGCTTGTTGGTGCGCGTCTTCGCGCCCTTGGTCGGCTTGCCCCACGGGGTCACCGGGTGGCGACCTCCCGAGGTCCGGCCTTCACCACCACCGTGGGGGTGATCCACCGGGTTCATGGCCACGCCACGAACCTTCGGACGCTTGCCCAGCCAGCGGTTCCGGCCAGCCTTGCCGATCTTGATGTTCTCGTGATCGAGGTTGCCGACCTGGCCGATGGTGGCGCAGCAGAGCTTGAACACCTTGCGCAGCTCGCCCGAGGGAAGCCGCAGGAGGACGTACTGGCCCTCCTTCGCCATCACCTGGGCGTACGTGCCGGCGGCACGGGCGATCTGCCCGCCCTTGCCCGCCGTCAACTCGATGTTGAAGACCCAGGTGCCGAGGGGCACGTTGGTCAGCGGCATCGCGTTGCCCGGCTTGATGTCCGAACCAGCTCCGGTCTCGATCACATCGCCGACACCGACTCCGTTCGGCGCGATGATGTAGCGCTTCTCGCCATCTGCGTAGTGCAGCAGCGCGACACGGGCCGACCGGTTGGGGTCGTACTCGATCGCCGCGACCGTCGCGGGAATGCCGATCTTGTCGCGCTTGAAATCGATCTGGCGGTAGCGACGCTTGTGGCCGCCGCCCCGCCGACGGACCGTGATCCGACCGGTGGTATTGCGTCCGCCGCTGCGCTTCCAGAGGCCGAGCAGCGACTTCTCCGGGGTGGTCTTGGTGACCTCCGCGAAGTCCGCGCCCGACATTCCGCGCCGTCCAGGCGATGTCGGCTTGTACTTGATGATGCCCATTGGATACCTCTCGTCCCGCTGCGGCCTAGGCCGCGCCGCCGTAGACGTTGATGGCGTCGTCGCCGTTCAAGGTGACGTACGCCTTCTTCCAGTTGGGGCGCTTGCCGAAGTGACGGCCGAAGCGCTTGATCTTGCCGCGGACGACCATGGTGCGAACCGTCTTGACCCGGACCTCGAAGAGCCGCTCGACGGCCTCCTTGATCTCGATCTTGGTCGCGTCGCTGCCGACGGCAAACGCGTACGTGTTCGTCTCGTCAGCAGCGGCCGACGACTTCTCCGTCAGGAGAGGACGAATGATGATCTGATCGACGCGCCTCATGCCTCGAACCTCTCGCGAATCCGGTTCACCGTGTCCGTGCTGAGGACCAGGTGGTCGTGCCGGAGGATGTCTTCGACGTTGATCCCCTGCTCGCCCAGCACCTTGATGTGCGGGATGTTCCGCGCGGAGAACTGGAAGTTGTCGTGCTCGGGCGGCAGCACCACGAGAGCCGACCCGATGCCGAGCTTCGCGAAGAGCTGCACCACCGACTTCGTCTTCTTCTCCGTCATCGCGAGCGAATCGAAGATGATGAGCTTGTCGGTGTTGGTCCGACGGGCGATCGCGCTCTTCAGCGCGTTCCGACGGACCTTCTTGTTCAGCTTGAAGGCGTAGGAGCGCGGGGTCGGGCCATGAGCCACACCACCGCCGACGAACTGGGGAGCCCGTCGACCGCCGTGACGTGCACGGCCGGTACCCTTCTGCTTGAAGATCTTCTTGCCGCCGCCGCGCACTGCCGCGCGACCCTTGGTGGCCGCGCTGCCCTGTCGGCGTGCGGCCTGCTGGTATCTCACCATCTCGTGGAGAAGGTGCTCGTACGTATCGTTCGCGAAGATGTCGTCCGGCAAATCGATGCTGCCAGTCGCTTCGCCCTGCAGGTTGTAGACCGTGATGGTCGCCATAACCTTGCTCCCTTCGGGTGCCGAGCCGCCAAAGGCGGCTCAAGGCGTCGACTCAGTTCAGCTTGATGGAAACGTCAACGCCAGCGGACAGGTCGAGCTTCATGAGCGCATCGATTGTCTGCTGGTTGTGATCGAGGATGTCGAGGACCCGCTTGTGGGTGCGGATCTCGAACTGCTCACGGCTCTTCTTGTCCACGTGCGGCCCACGAAGAACGCAGTACTTGTTGATGCGGGTCGGCAGCGGGATGGGCCCACGCACCGACGCGCCGGTGCGGCTGACCGTGTCCAGGATCTCCCGGGCACTCTTGTCGAGCAGCTTGTGGTCGTACGCCTTCAGGCGAATGCGGATCTTCTGAGACATCTCGATTCCTCTCTACTCGATGATCGAGCCCACGACCCCGGCACCGATGGTGCGGCCGCCTTCGCGA
>CALGHC010000659.1 GCA_937915965.1 uncultured Myxococcales bacterium | reverse complement strand
CTCTTGACCTGGGCGCGGCGCGTCTTCGAGACCTGGGCCGCCGATCGGCCCAACATCCATCTGATCGACGCAACTCAGGGCATCGACGACGTCCACAGTCAGGTCTGGCAGGTGATGGAACGCGTCGCCGCGCAGCGCGGCTAGCGCAGCCGAGCTGTCAGCCTGGTGCGAACGCGCATCCCCAGCGTCGCGTTGCCGTGTCTTGCCATCTCGACGACCTTGCTCGCATTGCGGATCTCCAGCCGATACGGGAGCTTCTGCTGGAACGGATGGGCGAGACCGTCGATCTCGAGCTTGTCGAGGGCCCAGACCTCGAGCTTGCCGCCCTTTGGCGTCCCCATCACCGGTAGACCGTCGATGGTCGCGCTGCCGTAGCCGGCCACCGGCACCGCCCAGAACGCGCCCGGCCCGTCGAAGCGCAGCATCGCCGCGCGCACGTGTTCGTCGAATCGTTGCTCGTGCCAGGCGGTCACCGTCGGCGTCTCGCTGAGTCCGGCGCGCAGGTTGGCCGGGATGAGGTACCAGCGCCGCGGCCCGTCGTGGTTGTGGATCGTCACGCTCAGCCGCGCCTTGGCGCCTCGACCGCGCACTGTAGCGGTGAGCTCGGCCTCGCCCTTGCTGCGGGCCTCGCGGGCGTCGTGCAGCTTGCGGATGAGCTCGCGCTCGATCTCCGGTTTGCCGTCGTAGAAGGGCTTGTCGGGAGGTGCGCCGGCGAGCAGGCGGCCGAGATTGTGTGCGACCGAGTCTTCGCTGAGCAGGCCCAGGTCGGTGCCGAAGCAGGTGCGCACGACCCGGCCAATCGGGCCGACCCGCACCAGCGTCGGCAGCTTGGTCGGGTTGATGTCTTCGATGAGCCGATGCGCTGGTCCACGCCACTCGTCGACGTCGATATAGAGGAGGCGACCGTGGGCCAGCGCCTTGCGCACGGCCCCGCTGCCAGCGACGAAGGTCTTGATCTCCTTGCAGGGCGCGCACCAGTCGGCGGTGAACATGACGATGACGCCGCGGCCCTCGCCTTTGGCGGTGTTGAGCTCATCGCGGAAGAGTGAATCGAGGGTGCGGCTGCCCTGGTGGTGAATCCAGCGAGCGACGTCGCTGTGGTCGGAGCGGGCGCTTGATCTCTTGCTGCGGCTGGCCGCCTCGGCGACCGAAGGCATCAGCAGCGCGGGCAGGGCGAGCAGGGCGAGGAAGACGGAGCGAGGCCGGGCGAGGAAGACGGGGCGAGTCGGTGGGGCGAGGTTCATGGCAACGCAGTGTAGCGGTGGCGCGGGTGCGGTCAAATGGCGCGGCCGGCAAACCAGCGAACCTACGGCGTCTCCCCCGGCGCGGTCGAAGCCGGGCCATAGGGAGACCCCTACAGCGATGCTTGGTCCTCTGGCACCGACCACGGGACCGCGACGCCGAGGGCCGCGAGAGCCGCCTGCCAGAACCACCCTGTGTCCAGCGGCACGGTGGTCACCAGCCGGGCGATCCGGTCGCGCAGCGTCGGGTCGGCCGCGGCGAGTGAGTACAGCTCGCGCCAGACCGCCAGCTCGCCGCGGTCGATCAACTGCGCGAGGATCTCGTCACTGCGCAGGTCAAGGTGATCACGGTTCCACAACGCCCGCGAGCGCGCCATCGTGTCAGTCATGTTCGGGCTCCGGGCCGGACAGCAGGGCGGCCGCCAGTCGCGCAGCCCACTCACGGCCGCGCGTACAGACGTGCCGCCAGTCATTCCATGGCGTGACCAGGCCGCGATACGTGGCGAGGTCCACCTCGGGCAGGTCGCCGGGCGCGGCGCGGGCGAGGCGGTCGATGACCTCGGCGCGCACCGAAGCGCCGCTCTGCTGCGGGTACAACGTGTCGAGGCTGCCAAGGGCCGCCGTCGCGCGGTCTCCCAGACGTTCAAGGAGCACGACCGTGTCGAGGTAGTCACGCGTCGTGTGACGGGTCGCCAACAGCCACGCCTTGATGCGCGCGGCCTCGGCGAGCGTTGGCACCCGCAGCCCGGCGAGCTCCTCCGTCTCGAGCGGCGCGCTCCGGCGAAGCTGGCGAATGCCGGTGGGGATGCCGTCGAGGCTGCCGAGAATCAAGACGGGACGCACGACACGCGCGGTGTGCCACCCGGCAGCGTCCTCCAACTCTGCGAGGACCGTGTCGAAACGTGGACGCAGGTCGACGAGAACGTGATCGCCGTCGAGGCTGATGCGGTGCCCCGCGTGCAGCGCCGCCGCGGTCCCGCCGACTAGAACACTGCCCGGCAAGAGCGCTTGCAGATGGCGCTCGGCGGCCAGCAATCGCTCCCAGTCCTGCACATGCAACTCCCCGCGCCACCGACGCATCACGCCATCGTAGCACAGGGCGCGGCGCGTCAACGGTGTCAGGCATTGACAATTGTACAATTACAGGGGCGCGATCTGACGGCGCTGGCGGGCCAATTTTGGCTTCGCGTGGCTTCGAGTGGCTTCGCGTGGCTTCGCGTGGCTTCGTGCGGTCGCGCCGGACTCCTCTCTCCCGGCCGCTACGGCGGCGTCGCCTGTCCGCTCCCTTCGACCAGCGTCCAGCGCTTGTCGGCGCTCACGCCAGAGAAGACCTCGGTCTTGCCGGTCAGCCAGCGGACCCGGACCTCGTCGATGTCAGCCACCGCGCCCAGGCCGACGTGCAAGCGTTTGGGGGCCTGGACGTTCCAGTGTCCGCCGCCCAGGCGGACATCGCGCATGCGCTCAACGCCGCCGCTCTTGACGTACACGCGGGCACCGACGGCGTCGCGGGTCGAGACGGTGCCGCGCAGGTCGAACTCGACCCAGTGTCCCGGCGATCCGATGCGATTGACGAAGAGGATGACGTGGGGGGCCTCGGTCCTGCCGGCGAAGAGCAGGTCGAGGTCGCCGTCGTCGTCGGCGTCGACCCAGACCATGCGACTGGCCTGATGCAGGGCGGTGTGCGTTTGGAAGGTCACGTCCGCGAAGCCGAGCGCGCCGTCGTTGCGGTACAGGCGTGTGTAGTGGCCCGTGTAGACGCCACCGATGATGAGATCGAGGTCGCCGTCGTTGTCGAAGTCGCCCCAGGCCGCGTTGTGGTCACCTTCGTCATAGAGGATGCCGAGGTCGCGCGTGACGTTGGTGAAGCCCCAGGCCGGCGCGCCGTCGTTGTTGCCGAGCATGCTGGTATCGGCCCACGGCTGCGTGCGCGGGTGCGAGAGGTTGCACACAAAGACGTCCATGTCGCCGTCGTTGTCGTAGTCGCCGAAGTCCGCGCCGTAGGTGTGACCGCCGGTCAGCCCCTGGAACTTCACCTGCGCGGGCGGCTCGATGTCATCGTTGTCCAAGCCGACGGCGTGGGCGACGTCCTTGAAGGTGCCGTCGCCTTGATTCCACCACATCTGGTTTGGGTACAGGTGGTAGTTGCCGACGAACAGGTCCTGGGCGCCGTCGTTGTCGAAGTCGCACCAGGTCAGCCCGTAGACCGAGTAGGGCTTGGCCAGGTGCAATCCGGCCGCCTCGAAGCTGTCCGCGAACTTGCCGCCGCCGAGGCCCGTGAAGTAGCGCCCCTGCAGGGCCGGATTGTCCGGGTAGTGGATCAGCCAGTTCCCCCAATACAGGTCCAGCTTGCCGTCGCCGTTGGCGTCCGAGAAGGCGGCGGCGGTGCTCGGGTTGAGCTCCTCGATGCCGCTGTCGGCCAGCACGGTGTAGCCGCCCTTGCCGTCGTTGATCAGGACACGCTTGACGAAGTCCTCGTCGACCTCGCCGTCGCAGTCGTTGTCGCGGCCGTCGAGCAGCTCGGGTTTGCCCTTGGCGACATCGCCGCGGGTGTCGTCGCAGTCGCCGGCGTTGGCCGCGACGCCGTCCTGGTCGGCGTCGGCGCTGTTCGAGCCGTCGTCGATCTCACCGTCGCAGTCGTCGTCCTTGCCATTGGCCACCTCGACTGCGCCGGGGTGGACCGCGGCGTCGGCGTCGTTGCAGTCATCGCCGGGGACGTGATGACCGTCGCCGTCGCCGTCTCGTGAGACGTAGGGAAACGACAAGCAGTCCTGATCGCCGTCGTTGTCGACGTCGCCAAAGAGCACGAAGGCGGCGCTGACCGTCGCGCCGAAGGGGTCGACGGCCGCCGCCTTGTAGCCGCCCGCGCCGTCGCCGAGGTAGAGAAGCGCCTTGTTCACCGTGGCACCGTCGAGCTCGGCGCTGCCGTCGAGGATGATGTCGTCGTGGCCGTCGCCGTCGATGTCCGCGACCGCGACCTGGCTGCTGTTCTGGTCGCCAAACGGCGCCGTCGTCTCAAACCACCAGTCCGAGGGTTGCCAGCGACAGAAGGTCTGGCCGACCGCCTCGAGGCGGTAGTTGAACGACTCCGAGCCATCGCTGAGGCCATAGGCGTCGGCGACACCCGGCAAGAAGAGCAACGCCCGCGAGTATTCGCCCGGCGGGATCGACTCGAGCGCGAGCGACGGCGCCAGGGCGAGGTGCTCGTAGGCGATCACGTAGTGCTGGGTCGGCAAGAGGAACACACCTTGCCCCGGCAGCTTGAACTCCTGCATCTCGGCGTCCGGCGCGGTGATCTCAACCTCAAAGGGCGGCAGCAGGTCGAGGCTGGTGTCCTCGGCGTCTGGCCACAACCCAGGATAGCTGCGGCCATACGCGTGCATGACGCGCAGCCGGACCTTGCCGACACCCACCGCAAAAGCGGCCCGGATGTGGGTCATCAAGAAGGGCTGATCTGGAACGATCTTCATGATTTCCATCACGCCCTTGGTAAACGGTTTGCCGGGTCCGACGCCGCTGAGGACGCCCTTGTACGTGCCGGATAGCGCGCCAACGGTCGCGGCCTGGAGATCGTCCGTCCACACGCCTGAGCGGCAAAATGGCTGGAATTCCGGCGTCGGTGGCTCACCCGTCGGCCCCGCGTCGACCGGCCCGGCGTCAACCGACCCGCTGTCGACGCCCGCGTCCGACGCCGCCGTCGCCTGATCGGGCTCTGCGCTCTGGTCGCCGGCGCCGTGTGCGTCCGTCACGCCGGGCGTCTCCGGTTCGGAGCACCCCGCCGCAGCCAACAGGGTGAGGGTCAGCGCGGTGAGGAGACGGTAGCGCGTGAAGAGCTGGGCCACGGGGATCTCCTGAGGCGGCGGCGACTGGGCGACCGCGTGTGAGCCGGCGCATGGACCTACTTTCCCTCGAAGGGAGCGGGCGCGGTTGTGCCCTTCAGCACGCCGGCGTCGACGCGGACCCGGCCGACCGCACCGGCGCCGCCAAATGGCCGCATCTCGCCGTCTCCCTTGCAATCCGAGCCGTTCTTGACGCGCGCTGCGCCCAGCGCCGTCACTGTCTTGAGGTCGGCATCGTCGCTCGTCAGCCACAGCGAGCCGCCCGCGCCCGAGCCGCCAATCGCGTAGCCGCAGCCGCCCAGGCCACCGTCGCCGGCCTGGCCCTTGGTGCCGTCGGCGCTGGCCACCAGGCCGACGAGCTGTTGCGCCCAGACCAGGGCGATGCCGCCGCCGGCACCGCCGCCGCCGGGGA
>CALGHC010000658.1 GCA_937915965.1 uncultured Myxococcales bacterium | reverse complement strand
CCCTTCTACGTCGAGGACGAGGACGGTACCAACGAGGTCGACGAGACCCCGGCCGATATTCACACCGCCAAGGGCATGGCTTGCATCGACTGCCACAACGCCCGCGAGATGCACGGCGACAAGCACATGGCCGAGCGCATGGATCTTGAGCTCGATGTGCGCTGCGCCAGCTGCCACGGCCGGCCCGGCGAGCTGGGCAAGCTGGAGTCCGACGCTGGCATCGTCTTCACCGCGGCAGGCACGGCGGTCGGTGGGCGCGGCAACAACGACGTTGTCTTCTCGACCGAGATGGACGGCTCCATCCTGCAGCGCGGCAAGATCGACCAGTTGGACCACCCGGTCACGCAGATCACACGACGCACCGACCCAGCATTCGGCAAGTACAACCAACGCACCAGGATGGGCTGCGAGCTGCACGCCGGCACCGCCGCCACTCGCAAAGCGCTCAAGGCTGCGGTCAACGCCCTCGCCGCCACGAACCCATCCGCCGTCGCCGAGCAGTATCCTGGGCTGCCGGCGGGCTTCACCTTCGCCGAGACGCCCGAACAGGAGACCGACGGCCGCACGGCATGCTTCACCTGCCACAACGCGTGGACCGTCAACTGCTACGGCTGCCACATCTCGCGCGACGACCGCGAGACCTACACCAGCCGCATCGACGGCAAGGTCAAGAAGGGCCTGGTCGGGCAGCACGAGCTGAGCGTGGTCGCCGACGCCCTCTCGCTGGGTTTCAACGCCCGCGGGCGCATCTCGCCGATGGTGGGCACCTCGATCTTCTTCACCCACATCGACGAGAAGGGCGGTCGGCCGATCGACGCGATGCCTCTGCGCAGCGCGGACGGTCTCGCCGGAGAAGGCAATGTCCACAACCCCGTTCACCACCACACGGTTCAGCGCGAGCCCCGCGACTGCAACGGCTGCCATCCATCGACCCCGGATCGACAGGACGACAACGCGCTGATGCGAGCGGTGGGCCTGGGCACCGGGCAGTTCACGTTCCTCGACGGCGCGGGCAAGACGCATCTGCTCGATCGGCTGGTGCTGGGCGACTGGGACGGCGACGGCAGCTGGGACGATCCGGTGGCCATGGGCTTGCCCGAGGCGCTGTCCGCGGTGCAGGCAGTCGCCGCGACCACGCACACCAAACGGTCCGTGCAGGAAGGCCAATCCGCGCCTGGGCCCCTCGACAAGGCGACCATCAACCGAGTGCTCGCCAACCGGGTTGTGCCGCAGCGGCCGATCACCAAATGACCTGGCGCGACTCGCTGTTGTGGCGGGCCCTGCGCGACCTCGACGAGACGAGAGGAAACCGTGAAAAGAACCACATCGCGACAAGCGCGCGCCGGGCGCATCTCGCTGGCATGGACCGCCATCGCCTCGCTGAGCCTCCTCCTGGCCGGGTGCCCGAATGAAGAAGGCAACGGCGCCGATGCCGGCGTCGACACCACCCCCGCCGAGACGCTTGACCCAGAGCCGGCCGACGCGCCCACCCAGGTGCACGATGGTCGCCTGACCTGTGTGGGCAACAACGCGCCAGCGTCTCCCGCGGGCACCGTGCTGGAGTTGACTGGTTACGTGCGCACGCTCGCCGACCCGGACGCGACCAAAGCGCCGCCGGCTGCTCGCGTCGAGGCGTTCACCAAGTCGGGTACGTCAATCGGCGTGGGATTCGCCGACCCCAGTCCTGGCAAGGACGGCAGGGTCTCGGTGACGGTGCCGATCACCAAGGCTGGCTTTACGGGCCACACGGTCGTCTCCGAGCCCGGATTCCTCGACTGGCGCTTCGAGAACAGCCGGCCGATCACCGACATGACCTTCACCGGCTGGGCGTGGCTGACCACAGCGGACGAGGTCAGCGCCCGCACCCTCGCGCTTGGCATCACCCAGGACCCCGCCAACGGCATTCTCGTCGGCGCGGTTCACGATTGCGACGGGTTTGGCGTCGAGTACGCCATGGTCAGCATCGATGGCAAGCTCGAGGCCCCCCTCTTCGTCGAGGGCTTTGATGTCGTCGACAACCGACATTTCACCAGTGATACCGGACGATTTGTTGTGCCGAACCTGTCCCCCGGCGAGGTCGAGGTCAAGGCGTTCGGTCGCCTCAAGAAGGGCGGTCCGCTGACGCTGCTCTCGTCGATCACCGTGACCATCGAGGCCGGCCGGATCAGCGCCGCTGCGATGCAGCCACGGGCCGGCGCGAAGTGACTGGCGCGTCGACGTCCTCGCTTCTGGCGCCGCGCGCCCCCCAGCCGGTGCGCTCGCCCGCGCGCCGCCTCCTGGCTTGGCTTTGGGCCCGGCCCCTGGAGGCCGCCGCTGCCCTTCGCGATGCGCCGGTCGATTGGCGATGAGGCAGACGACCGATCCACCCACGTGGCATCGCGTCGTACCGCTGGCTGCCGCCGTGGTGGCCTGCGCCATCGTCGCGGTCGGTATCGACGGCCACGCCGACCTGCCGGCGACCCGCTTCCTGCCCTGGTTGGCGATGCCGCTCGCGGTTGTCTGGCTCGCCGTGAGCGCTTGGGTCTGGCGCCACCCGGGCACGCCCTGGACGCTGATCCTCGCCGTCTCCGTCTTGCTGCGCGTCCTTGCCGCCGCCGAACCGCCAGGTCTATCGAGCGACATCTACCGCTACGCCTGGGACGGTCACGTCAGCCGGTCGGGGGTCAACCCCTACGCCTGGCCTCCGGACGATGTCCACGTCGCCGCGCTCGCCGACACCCGAATTCAGCCCGCCATCAACCGGCCCGCCGCCCGTACGGTCTATCCACCCGGCGCCCAGACCCTCTTTGCTGTGCTCCCATACGACGTCGATCTGGTGCGGGCGGCGATGATCACCGCGGAGCTCTTCGGCTTGATCTTGATGGTGATGCTGCTCGGCCGCCTTGGCCAGGATCCGGCGCGGGTGATTCTCTGGGCGTGGTCACCGCTGGCGATCTACGAGGTCGGCAACGGCGGCCACCTCGAGGCGGCGCTGCTACCGGTGCTCGTTGGTCTGGCGCTGGCGCTGCGAGCTGGGCACCTGCGCCTCGCCGGCGGCCTGGCCGGCTGGGCTGTCGCGTTGAAGCTCTACCCGCTGGCGCTCGTGCCCGCGCTGGTCGCGCGCTTGCCGCGTCGGCGCGCCGCCCTGATCGCCACCGCCGCGGCTCTGGTCGTCGCTGTCTCTTATCTCGTCTGGGGTTGGTCGGTCGGCGCGCGGGTGATCGGCTTCCTGCCTCAATACGTCGGCGTGGCCGAGGACCACAACATCGGAATGCGGCGACTCATCGATGGTCTCGTCGCTGTCGTCGCGGCTGGCGCCCTGGACCCCGTCCAGGCACGGGTCGCCGCCTTCGTGGCGTGCGGCTTCATCTGGCTTGGCGTGGCGATCGGTCTGCAGCGGGCGCGACCGCCGCTCGAAGTCCACATGCT
>CALGHC010000657.1 GCA_937915965.1 uncultured Myxococcales bacterium | reverse complement strand
CGGCGCGGTCGGCGACGCGCTCGGCGCGGCCGTCGAGTTCAGCAGTCGCGAGGCGATCCACCGGCGCTACGGCCCCGCTGGCATCCGGGCGCCCGCGCCCGCGTACGGCGTGCCGAGCGCCCTCACCGATGACACCCAGATGACGCTCTTCACCGCCGAAGGGCTCATCCGCGCCGCGGTTCGCCAGAGCGAGCGCGGCATCTGCCACCCTGCCTCAGTGGTCCATCACGCCTACCTGCGCTGGCTGCACACCCAGGGCCGGGCGCCGTCGCAGAAGATCCCCTGCGCGCTCGACGGCTGGCTGATCGCTTGCCGCGGCATGTGGCAGGTACGCGCCCCGGGCAACACCTGCCTGGGCGCGCTCTCCGCGGCCAGCAGCCTGGGCGAGGTCGCTCGCAACAACTCCAAAGGGTGCGGCGGTGTCATGCGCGCGGCGCCGGCCGGTCTGATCGGCAGCGACCGCCCCTTCGAGTTGGGCGCTGACGTCGCCCGTCTCACCCACGGTCACCCAAGCGGCTACCTCGCCTCTGGCTTCCTGGCAGCCGCGATCGACGCGCTGTGTCGCGGCGCCAGCTTGAACGACGCGCTGGATGTCGCGACGGCGGCCCTTCGTGCGCATCCCGACCACGAGGAGCTCCTCGCCGCCACAAGCCACGCCCGCGACCTGGCCAGCGCGGGGCGCCGCGACGTCGTGCCGGCGAGTCTCGGCGAGGGCTGGATCGCCGAAGAGACCCTCGCGGTCGCCATCTGGTGTGCCCTGGTGGCCACCGACTTCGAGGACGCGCTGTGTCTGGCCGTCAACCTCACCGGCGACTCCGACAGCACGGGCAGCGTCACCGGGCAGCTTCTGGGCGCGTGGCTCGGCGATCAGGTCATTCCGGCGGATTGGTTGGCGACGCTCGAGCTACGTGCCGAGATCGAGCGGATGGCCGGCGATCTCGCGCAGGTGTTTGGGCCCACGCCGCCGGACCTCGCTGATCTCTGGAGCGATTATCCTGGACATTGATTTGCCGCGCGTGGCCTGCGGGCGCGAACACAACGCTCGTCTCCGGCGCCCGACGCCAGCAGCGGGACGCGCCCCTCTACCTCGCCCTGTGTCGTCAAGCGACACGCGCTGTCGCAACGCTGTGCTCGACTTGGATGCGCCGATGGCACGACGCGGTCACCCGCGTCCACCCGCGTCCACCCGCGTCTCGGCCGCCGCGGCCGCCGTCTCGGCCGGTGCGCGAATCAGTGCGCGAACCAGTCCGCGAAAGAGGGGCCACCATGGTCAACATCGCTCAACCGACTCCGTTCAGCACCGAAGTCTCACCGCGCCCCCGTCGCAGCGGCGCGATGACCGAGAGGGCGCGCCTCTTTGCCTCAGCGCTGCACCTGGTCGCCCGCGAGGCGCCGTCTCTGTGGCACCTCGAGCAGGCGGCCGAGACCCAGCGCGCCATGCTGTTGACGCGGCGGCTGGGGTCGAGGCGGCTCGGCTCTGGACAACGCGGCGAGTGGCCACAACTACGCGAGCTGCCTGCAGTGGCGATCACCATCCCGGGCCCGCGTGTACAGTCTGTCGCGGCCGAGGTCTGGGTTGTCGGGTGCCTGGCGCCGACGGGCAGCTCGCTCAGACCTCGCGCGGCCGTGCGGCGCGCGGATCGGCCGTCGCGGAGCCTGAACGAGTGGCCCACCGTCGCCCTGGAGCCAGACTTCGGCTCTAGCGGCTGGTACGAGCCGTTCTTCCGAACTTGGAACCCACACACATTTGCCAACCTGGCCGACGTCGTCGGCTTGTTCAGCGGCGACGCTGGCGGCTTGTACGACCCAGGAGCTGTCGGCTCGTGCAGCCCAGAGGAGGGCGACGTTCGGCTGCGGCGCGCAGGCGACGCCACCAAGATCCACACGGTCCGCGTCTTCTTGCCCATCTTGTCGGTCTGCGAGGCGTTTGAGCAGCGGTGCGAGGCCGCGCGGCGCGGTGGTGGGCATGCCGACGGCTGGCGCGACGACGTCACGCCGGCACCCAGGCTGGTCGAGGCGTTCGGGGCTGAGGCGCCATTCGTCGCGCGTGAGCTGCGCCGCCGCCTCGGTCGACTGGCCATCGAGCTCGCGCGGCGCGGTCGGGCCGACGTCGACGTGCTGCTGCACAACGGCGGCGATCAACCCGAGCGCGTCGAGACTGGCTGGGAGGTGCAGTGATGGCCTGGATCGTTAGACTTGAGAACCCGACACCCGCGCGCCGACCGATGGAGGTGCCCGTTGGTTACCATCTCGGCAACGGCGTCACCGTGAGCGAGTCTGTCGCCGTCGAGGTGGCCGCCTTCGCCGCTGTCGAGGTCAGCTTCGACGACTTTGGGCGGCCCGAGCGCATCGCCCGCTGCGTGGACGAGATCGACACGATCGTCAGCGAGACTCCGACGATCTCGGTGCGCGATCCTCGGCCCGCTCACTGGCCGCTGCACCGCGATGTCGGTGCAGGGACCGGCAGCCGCGCCGCCTGGCTGCGCGCCGCCCGGGCGACCTTCGTCGATCTGCCCTGCGACCCGTCTCGCCACGTCGGTGGTTATCAGATCCTCGCCGAGCACAGCCGCCTGCGATCGGAGCGCACCGGCCAGGTCGCGCTCTACAGCCCTGCCGGCCTCAACCTCGACATCGACGACCACCCGCGCTCGCTGGCCGCGCTGGCGCTCAGCGGCTGCATTGACGTCGAGGAGATCGCCGGCGGCCTGGGCGAACGGGCGACTCGCCTGCGCCTGCACAACGTCACCGACACGCCCGTGGTTGTGCATATCGCCCGCGGCGTGCTCTTCGAGAGCAAAAGCTGGGGCACGCAGAACGTGACCGCGACCGAGGAGGTCGAGATCGCCATTGGCGCGGGCGAGACCGTGCTGTGGCGGTTGTCGACGGCGTGTGTGAACCGCTCGCTGGCCCCGCCGATGGCGCAGGCGATGCGGGCGACCGCGCTGCGGTTGGTGGATCGGGGCGGGACGTTTGCAGATCAGGAGAGCGTTTGGCGGGTGACGGATGGGGCGTGAGGGCTCACCGGCGTGCGGTCGGACTCGAGGACATCGCCAACGAGCCCCCAACCCGGCCTCAGGCGAAGGTTGGGCACCGCACGCATCACCGCGGCCGTGTCGATGTCGCCCAGCGTCCAGTCCTCCTCTGGCGCCGCGCGCAGATCCAGCGCGGCCGCCAGCTCCCCGCGCAGCTTGCCGGCGACGCGCAGTCCGCTGCCGCGCGCGTGGATCCCCTGGCGCGGGCCGGGCGCCGCCGCTACCCTGGCCGGCGAACGCTGCCTGCCGGCGCGAGGTCTACCCATGAAAGCCCGCATCATCCTTAGCTTGGCTGCTGTCGCCATCCTGTTCGCCACCGCCTGCGGCAACGCAGCGGGCAGTGGCGCCGCGCTGTCCCCCGACTCGGGTAGCGACAGCGGCGTCATTGCCGGCACCGACACGGCCGGAACCGACACCGCTGGCACCGACACCGCCGGCATCGACACCGCTGGCACCGACACCGCCGGCGGTGACTCCGTCCTGGTCGACACCGGCGAGCCCGCCGATGCCGCCGCGCCGCCCGACGTGGTCGGGGGGGCGGATGCAGAACCGTCGGAGGTCGGCGAGCCTCCGAATGACGCCGACGCCGACGCCGACGAGCCCATCGATTGGATGGCTTGTGGCGCCGGCGACGAGTGCGTCGCCCTTGAGACCGCCTGCTGCGACCACTGCAACGGCGGCAAGGTCGTCGCGGTCGCCAAGCAGCACCTGGCGGCCGCCAAGGCCGCCTGGGCGGCGCAGACCTGCGACAGCGTCGCCTGCACCGAGATGGCCTGCGCGCCCGCGCTCGCGACCTGCGTCTCGGCCAAGTGCACGGTCACCTCCGATCCGAGCTTCCCGGGCGGCTGCGCTGGCCTGACCGAGACAGAGTGCGCACTGGCCCCCACGTGCTCGCCGCTGCTGGCGTGGCAACCAGCAGGGGCCTGCGACGGCGGCGGTCCGCTGCAGCCATTGTACGGCGGCTGCCACGACGCAGACCTGGGCTGTGGCGACGCCGAGACCTGCGCGGTCCGGGTCGAGACTGGCGTTGCCGCCATCTTCAGCTCGACCTGCCTCGGCAAGGGCTGGCAGACGGCGGGTTGGGAGACCTGCTGTCCGCCGGCGTCCGCCGGCTGCGCGGCCGGGCAACCAGCCGAGATCGGCAAGCTGTGCGTGCGCGGCAAGGCGGGCACGAGCGGCGAGTTGATCGCGGTCGGCGAACCGATCCAGCTCCAGCTCACCCCCAAGGGCTGCTTCTCGTCGAGCTGCACCGAGGTCTTCGAGGCGTCCTGCAACGTCGCCGCGACCGCGGGCGGCTACGACGTCACCGGCAAGTTCTGCCTCGGCAGCCAAGGTGGCCCCGGCGTCTCTTGCACCGCGGACTGCGGTGGCGGCAGTTTCGCCAGTTGCGTCACCCCGGCCGCAAGCGGGGGCGCCGCGACCTTCAGCGCCGCGGGGTTGAGCGTGACCGTCGAGGTGCCGTCGACGCTGCCGTTTGGCGGCGCGTGCGCCGGATCGCAGTTCTGACGCGGGGCTCCTTTGGGCTGCCCCAGTCCGCGGAGAGCGGGGCGCGGGGGCCTGCTCCCCGAGGTTGAACCTCGCGGGGTACCCTCTATTGGCTCGAAGAGGCCATCAACTGTAGCCGTGCACCAGCGACACGGCGCGTCGTTGCGACGCCGGACTATCCGTGCCACGCATGCGCATCGACGATCACGGTCCCGACCTCTGCACCGCCAGGACCCTGCCGAATAGCTAGAATCAACTCAAAGCCGGCCGTGGCGGGGATTGGCAGGTAGATGCCGAGGAGCACATGAGTCGGTTCTAGTGTTCGCAAGCGCGTGGCATGGCGCTTGGACAACTCTGTCGGAGGCATAGCTTCAACGATCTTGAACTTCACAGGGAGGCGGGCGTCCAGGGTCTCGTGTTCGTACTTCTTCGCAGACCAGACAAACCACATGGTCGCGGCTTCGCGAAACAGACTCCTCTTGCACAAACACTTGGCGAGAACCGCTACCTCGCGGGCGGTCCTGGCCTTGACCTCCTTGTCGCACTTCCACGCGCTCGGCTTGTTCGCGTCGGCGTAGACCGTCAATGAAGCACCGGAGGTCCGTTGGAGCTGCGCTACGTCGCCATGCCCAACCGCGAGTAGCCAAGCGCGAGCCGCAACTCTGGCCTTTGCGACGTCAGGTGGCGCCTTCGCGGCCGTCTGTTTGTCGGACTGGTCGCGCAGCGCTACCGGTGTGTCACTGCGAACTTGATGTTCGCCGCTTGTTTGGCCTTCTGTTGCGGGGCCGACGGCTTCGCTTTGCTCTTTCCCCTCAGTTCTTGTCGCCCTCTTTTCGGCAGCCTTCTCCATATCTTTGAGCTGTGACAGGATCTTGGCATAGTCGTCCAGCATCTCCCCACACCGCGTCGCACCAAATTCCGGGGTCTTCTGCTTGACGAATTTGCAGGTCTGGGTGCCCGGCCCGAGATCGCCGCAAAGCCTGCTGATGAGCTGGTCGCAGGCGCCGTTCAACACCACCAATCGGGATAAGGAGTACGCGATGTCGGTCAGTCCCGCGGCGCACGCCTTGGGCGGCAAAAGGCCGACGACGGCATGGATCTGCTTGCAAGTGGTGGCGGCTACATCGGGCATGTCGCACAGGGCCTTGGCGTACTTGTCGCAGCCCGCTCGGTCCGCGTCACTGACCGTCGCCTTGGGCTCGGCCGCGATCACGGAGGTCGTCAAGCCCGTGGCGAACAGGGCGCTCGCCACCAAGATGACCGACGGAACCGGTCGGAGCAGGTGATGGCGGCTCGACATGTTGGCTTCAGGCATCGTCGGTGTCCTTGTTGTCCAATCTATGATCACAGTGGCGCATGACACGGTCGGGTAGACCCGAGGGGGCTCTCCCGCGGCCCGCCCACAGCTTCCAGTTTGCGGCACTCCCGCACTAAGCTCTTCCTCTCCCGGCTTCGCTGAACAGGTTGCGCTGCTGGAAACTGGCGATTCGCGACACGGATAGGCAGCTTGAGCCAGCCTGCGTTCTGGTCCCCATCACAAACCCGCCCGTGGCCACCGCCAAAGCCGCCGAAAGCCCATCCTCCCGCCGTTGTTCACCGGGACGATAGCGAACTGCCGGCCCGTTGGCCAGCGGAATTGTCGTAAAACTCAGCGACATGGCACAGGCCACCGCTCCGATACTCGTGACTGGCCGTTTCGGGGGCTGCTGCGTCGCAGTTGCGGGCGCCGTCGCAGCAGATCCCCTGCACGCTCGACGGCTGGCTGATCGGTTGCCGCGGCATGTGGCACGTGCGCGCCCCGGGCGCCGCCTGCCTGGGCGCGCTGTCCTCGGCCACCGGCCTGGGCGAGGTCGCCCGCAACAACTCCAAAGGGTGCGGCGGTGTCATGCGCGCGGTGCCGGCCGGTCTGATCGGCAGCGACCGCCCCTTCGAATTGGGCGCTGACGTCGCCCATCTCACCCACGATCACCCAAACGGCTACCTCGCCTCCGGCTTCCTGGCAGCCGCGGTCGACGCGCAGTGCCGCGGCGCCGGCTTGGACGACGCGCCGGGTGTCGCCACGACGGCCCTTCGTGCGCATCCCAACCACGACGTCGCGCGTGAGCTGCGCCGCCGCCTCAGTCGACTGGCCATCGAGCTCGCGCGGCGCGGTCGGGCCGACGTCGACGTGCTGCTGCACAACGGCGGCGATCAACCCGAGCGCGTCGAGACTGGCTGGGAGGTGCAGTGATGGCCTGGATCGTTCGACTTGAGAACCCCACACCCGCGCGCCGACCGATGGAGGTGCCCGTTGGATACCACCTCGGCGACGGCGTCACCGCGACCGAGTCTGTCGCCGTCGAGGTGGCCGCCTTCGCCGCTGTCGAGGTCAACTTCGACGACCTTGGGCGGCCGAGGCCGGATGCAACGCCCACGGCCGGCGCAAGTTCCGCGACGCCGAGGTCGCTC
>CALGHC010000656.1 GCA_937915965.1 uncultured Myxococcales bacterium | reverse complement strand
CTCTCCGCGCGCCTTCTGAGTCGATGATGCCGTGCACGGGCACACTCCTTCCGCAAAAAGCCTGCGTGATGCTAGTTGTGGCCTCTCATCAGTGTCAACCTCAGTCGGGAGGCTCATCTGGGCCGTGGCGCGCGTGTTCACAGCGGAATCTCCGCTCGCCCGGCAACGAACACGCGACGCCACACACGCGTATTTCACTTGAAATACAGACGCGTATGCCCACGCCGTTCGGCCGTCGACCGTCTCCCGGCTGTGCCGCGAGGTTCGTTCGTGGCCGATGTGTCCTCGCGGCGACGCTGGAGGTTTCTCTGCCGCCGCTCTAGAATCCCCACCGGTTCCTACTCAGGAGGCATCTGATGGTACAGCGGGTCGAGTACGCGGTCTTCCCAGGTGCGCGCGAGGAGAATCTCGTCGCCACCGTCAACAAGGTGATCGGCCATGTGCGCCGGAGCCAACTGAGCAAGCGGGATTTTCGCGAATGGCTCAAGGACGAGTCCATTTGGGACAAGACCTTGATGCCCAAGATTGCGCGCCTCATCGACCTGCGCGAGGGCAAGATCGTTCGGCTCGGTGCCTGGGCCGAGACCTTCTTCGCCGCCGAAACCGAGGAAGACAGCCAGACCTTGCTGTTCAAACGTCTGGTTGACGAAAACACGCTGCTCGTCAAATACGTCATGGAGGCCCTCGACATGGAGGGCGGCGGGCGCCTGCATTCGACCCACGAGCTGCATCGAATGATCAGCAGCTATGTCTATCCGGGGACGCCGATTGGGCTGGTCGATTTCCAGGCATGGATCAAATGGATGGTCGCCTCGGGGCGGATCAAGCTCATCGGAATCCGCTGGGGCTTGACCCCCGTTGGCAAGGAGCTCGTCCCGCGCCTGCGCATGATCGAGACTGAGGAGTTCCTCGAGGAAGAGCGGGACGACGACGACGCCGACGAGGACGACGGCGCGGAGGCCGCTGCTGGCGGTGCTTCGACCCCTTCCCTCAACGATGCCGCTTCGGTGTCGCCGCCCGCCGGGTCGGCAGCCGCGGCGCCTGCGCCCGCGCACCCCAAGGAGGAAGCCGTGGGCCCGGATGCGTCGGCGGCTGGCGGCAGCGACGAGGCGCCACCGGACGAAGAGTTGCCCGACCTGCCGCCCGACGCGCCGCCGGTAGACGAGGCGATCGCCCGCCAATACGAGGCCGATCTTGTCGCCGAGGCGGAGGCCGCAGAAGACGAGGCAGCGAGCTCGGTGGTCGCCGACGGAAGCGGCGGCACTCTCTCTTCCGGCTCTTCCGGCTCTTCCGGCTCCGCCGGCTCGGGCCCTGCGTCGTCTCAGGCAGAGGCAGGCGGTCAGGAAGGGCGCCGCGGCGGCAAACGCCGTCGCACCACGCCCGCGAGCGTCTCGCTCCGCGATGCACGCCTCGAGGTCGGCTGCAGCGGCGAGGCTCCGTCAGTGCCCGAATTGATCGCGACCTTGCGCGAGATCGGCCGCGACCGAGGTCTGGGTGGCGGATCGCTTCTGCGCGCGGCGGGCCTTGAGACCCGCATGGCAGAAGACCACGCGGCGCGACACCTGTTTCTCGCGGCCCTGGTCGCGCGCTTGCACGGTCACGCTGGCAACGGCGATCTGCTGTCGGCGCTGCTTGAGCGCACGGGCGGCCTCGGGCCGGTCGCGGTGCTTCTCGACCGGCCAGAGGCGTTGCCAGAGGTGATTATTCGCTGGAGCCTGGCGCACCCCGACCCCGTCTCAGCCGCGCTTCGAGCGCTCCTGTTGGACGCCGTCTTGGGGGGCCGCGCCCTGGCCGCCCAGCCCGACCTGCCCACCGTGCTGGCGGAAGCGACCACCGCCGAGCAGCTGGTCGGCGAATTGAACCGCAGCGTGCTGCGTGGCAGCTCGACCCTCACCCAGCTCTGGCTGGTTCGCGAGATGGTCCGCGTCGGATCTTGGAAGCGGGCGCCGCATGTCGATGTCGCTTTCGTGCCATGGCGACAGACGCGACTGATGGCCTATCGCTTGCGTCTCATCGACAGTCATTTCGCCGTCGGTGCCGCCGCCCAGATCGCGGTCGCGCGGGCGCTCGCGCCGATTCTGCCAGCCGGATCGGTGGAGGCCCAGGCGTTCGAGCTGCTCGCATGGGACGATCACCTGCGCTTCGATTGCAGCCGCGTGCCGATCTGCCAGGAACCATGCGCCCTCGCAGAGCGGTCGTAGGCGGGCCGTCTCGAGCCGCAGGGCAGGCGCGCCGGCCCGTCGACCACTGGCTCAGCGGCAGCCACCCTAGAAGGCCGTGATCCTGCGTATGAAGCCGTCATTTTCATTGGCGCGAAGTGACCGTTCGCGTTGACACGTCATTGCGCGGAGAATACAGTTCTGGCGACTTCCGATGGGCAGCAGGCGCACGCAACGAACGGCGCCTGATTTGGAAGGCACCAGCGGGTGTCCGCCCATCAGAGTTGAGATCGGCCAGAGTTGAGATCGGCCGAATCGCGCGCTGCCGCCACCGCTGCTGCGCGCCATGCGACCCGACACTGCGTTTTCGCTCCCTCCGCCCCCGGCACTCCCAATCCCACCTCGCCAGGGGCACCTCTCGACCGGCTTCGCCGGTTCCCGCTACGGTGACATAATGAATCTGAATGAACTCAAGCACATGAAAATGGCCGAGCTGTTGACGCTCGCCAACGAACTAGGCGTCGAGGACGCCGCCTCCCTGCACCGCCAGGATCTGATCTTCGCGCTCCTGCAAGCGCAGACCAGCCGCGAGGGCGCCATCTTCAGCGAAGGCGTGCTGCAAGTCCTGCCGGACGGCTATGGCTTCCTGCGCTCGCCCGACTACAACTACTTTCCCGGCTCCGATGACATCTACGTCTCGCCCTCGCAGATCCGCCGGTTCAGCCTGCGCAACGGCGACACGGTCGCCGGCGAGATCCGCCCGCCCAAGGAAGGCGAGCGCTATTTCGCCCTGCTCAAGGTCGACTCGATCAACTTCGAGGAGCCCGAGCGCGCGAAGAACAAGATCCTCTTCGACAATCTCACACCGCTGTATCCCGAAGAGCGCCTGCATCTGGAGTACGACGCCCGAAGCTACACGACGCGGATCGTCGATCTGCTCTGCCCGCAGGGGAAGGGTCAGCGCACGCTGATCGTCGCACCGCCACGGACCGGCAAGACTGTGCTGCTGCAGGAGATCGCCCACGCCGTCGCTGCCAACCACAAAGAGATCTACCTCATCGTGCTGCTCATCGACGAGCGCCCCGAAGAGGTCACCGACATGCA
>CALGHC010000655.1 GCA_937915965.1 uncultured Myxococcales bacterium | reverse complement strand
GCTACGACGATCTGCTCGCCGAGACCTACAGCGGGCGCGACCCCACCTCGCTGCTGGTCTGGACCCTCAAGGCCAAGACGGTCGGCGACCCCATCGGCAACGAAGAGCAGCTGCTCAACGCGGCCCGGAAGGGGGCGTTGGTCGATCTGCGAGCCGGCCCGCACGAAGTGATCGACGTAGTCCGCCACGGTCGGCAGATACCCATGCGCAAGCGCGAGGGAATGACCAGCAGCGAACGGGCCTTTCATGACGTCGGCAACTTCGTCACGGCTCCGGATGGCCGCGAGATCCCCGGCAACCGTGGCGCGCCCTGGCCTCGGGGCTGGCGCGAGGAGATCGTCTGGCCGCTACAGAAGGTGTGACGGGTGCGACACGCCGCGACGACAGGGAGGCAGACATGAGCGACACACCGGTCGTTCGGATCGACTACCGCAGCCTGCCGAGTCTGGGGCCCCTCTACGCCCAGGCCCTCACGACACGCAAGCCCGGCCTGCGCGGGGACGCGACGGTGCCAGCGATCGAGGCGACCGCGAACGGCGTCAGCAGCGACATCGGTCGTTTCGACGCCTACCGGCGGCTGTGCGCGTGCGCCGACAGGGACACGCTGCCGATCGCCTGGCCACATATCCTCGCCGTCCCGTTGAAGATCGGCGTGGTGACGGCGCGCGACTTCCCGCTGCCGCTCGCCGGCCTGATCCACGTACGCCACCGCATCGTGCAGTACATGCCCCTGGCGCTGCAGGACAACTTCGATCTGGCTTGCCGGGTCGAGGGTCACCGCGACGCGCACAACGGTGTCGAGGTCGACCTCGTCACCACGGCGCGGCGCGACGGCGTGACCGTCTGGCAAGAGACGATGACCGCGTTGCGCCGGTCCGGACGGCCAAGCGCAGCCGGCAAGGGCAAGGGCAAGGGCGAAGGCGAAGGCAAAGGCAAGGACGGACCCGAGGTACCGGTTGGCGACGCACCCGAGCGTCTGCGCTCGGAGATCTGGCGGGTGGCCGAGGACACAGGCCGCCGCTACGCCGGGGTCTCCGGCGACTGGAACCCCATCCACGTGCACGCCCTGCTGGCGAAGCCATTCGGCTTCAAGCGGGCCATCGTGCATGGCATGTGGTCGCTCGCACGGGCAGCCGCGGGGCTCGTCGACCTGCAGCCTGCCGCGCCGGTCGCGCTTGAGGTCAGCTTCCGCAAACCGATCCTGCTGCCGGGGCGGGTCCTTTTCTCGGCGGGACCATGCGACGGGGGCGTCGGGTTCCACGTGATCAGCGTCGATGGCCGGACCATGCACCTCGACGGACGGATGGTGGCTCTGACGACCTGACGTTGGCACTCGCGCCGGCCGCATGGCATCCTGCTTGCCCGCCGGCCACGCGCGGACGGTGCCCCTCGGTCGGGCCCTGGCTGCGCCGCACGGCGGTGTTCACCCCCTGGGGAGTGGCCGCCTTCGGTCGGGACGGAGTGACTTTGATGGCGGTCGCGACTCACGCACGATACTGCCCGGTGTGCGGCGGCGACAGCACCGAGCGCTTCTGCGCCGCGGATGGAACCGCCACCGTCCTTCGTCTGACCGTCGATCCGGCCTCCGTCGCGTACGAGCCGGGACACGTGATCGAGGGGCGCTACCGCATCACCGGCAAGATCGGTCGCGGCGGGTTCGGCGCGGTCTTCTCGGCCATCCACACAGGCACCGGCCAGGAGATCGCGATCAAGGTGCTGATCGTCGACCTGTCGGAGGACAACGGCTCGATCATCCGGCGCTTCTGGCAAGAAGCGCAGATCACCGCCCAGCTGCGCCACCCCAACACCGTACGCGTTTTTGACGTCGGTCAGACCGAGGAAGGCGCGTTCTACATCGCCATGGAGCGGCTGCGCGGCACGACCCTGGGTGACCTGCTTCAGGACCGCGCGGCCCAGGGTGAGGTCCTCGTCGAGGACGAGGCGCTCGACATCGCCATCGCCGTGCTGCGCAGCCTCGGCGAGGCCCACCGAGCCGGCCTGGTGCATCGCGATCTGAAGCCGGCCAACGTCATGCTCTGCGAGTCGCCCGACGAGGACGCGCCGATCGTCAAGGTGCTCGACTTTGGTATCGCGAGAACCCAGGACTCGTCGCTGACGCGGCAGGGGGCTTCGCTGGGGACGCCGGCGTACATGAGCCCGGAGCAATGCCGCGGCGAGATCGTCGATCCGCGCAGCGACATCTACGCGCTCGGCACGATCCTCTACCGATGCGTATGTGGCAGACCGCCGTACTTCGACGAGAACCCGCTGTCGGTGATGTTCCAGCACACCAGCGCGCCGATTCCGGAGGTGCGAAGGTTGGCGCGCACGCCGCTGTCGGACGGCTTCGTCACCTGCGTGCAGAAGGCCCTGTCGAAGCAAGCGTCCGATCGCTTTGGCGACGCCCGCGAGATGCGCGAGGCGCTTGAGACCGTCCGCACCGGCGTCTGGACGGCGCAGAGTCTGGGCCGCGGCGCCGAGGGTCGCACCCAGCTGGCGTGGTCCGGCACTCCGGGCACCTCGGCGCCCGCCGAGGCACCGCATCCAATCGCCGACGCGCGCTTCGGAGGCGAGACCGACGGCTATGATTCCAGCGTGGTGGTTGCGCGGGCCGAGAGCGCCGTGACGGCCGCCGCGGCGGCAGTGACCATCGCGCCGGCGCACCCGCGCAGCGA
>CALGHC010000654.1 GCA_937915965.1 uncultured Myxococcales bacterium | reverse complement strand
CGACGCCTTGATCAGCGCCAAGGGCACCGGCGGCGACCTGGTCGTCACCCGGGACCGCCAGCTGCAGCGGGTGCGCCTGCACAACGCCGCCGAGGCGCCCTACGTCTGCAAGGCCGAAGAGACCGGAGCGCTGTACTTCGACACCGCGCAGAAGACAGTCCTGGTCTGCGACGGCAGCAGCTGGGTGACGATCGACAACAGCGTCATGGCATGCGCCGACCCCAACGCGGACGTGACGAGCAAGACGTATCCGCACTTTGGCTCGGGCAACTGCGGTCCGCACGGCAGCGACCAGACCTGGATGAGCGCCAACGACCCCTACGGCAGCGGCGCGTTTGGCTGGCACGACTCGGGCTGCCCGAGCGTCTCGGCGAAGCCGTTCTGCACGATCCACTACCCCAAGGCGATCCGCATCGACCGCTTCCGGGTGCTGCTGCACGCAAACCCACCCAAGAAGTGCCTCTTCCAGGGCTCGAAGGACGCCACCAACGGCACCGACGGCAGCTGGGCGACGCTCGCGGGGCCGATCGACTTCCCGTCTTCGCAGGAGGGCAAGTGGTCGCAGACCCACGCCTTCGCCAACAATGTCGCCTACAGCGCGTATCGGCTGCATTGCCCGGGTAGCCCGGCGTTTGCGCTGTACGAATGGGAGATGTTCTGCAAGCCGTAGCGCGACCGTCGAACCTCGCAGCGCTGTGCGCGATCGCCGTGGTGGTCGTAGCCGTCGCGGCTTGCGGCCGGAAGGCGGGAAGCGATGCCCCGGCCGGCGCGACGGCCAGCCCGGGCGTGGCCAGCCCGGGCTCGAAGACGGCAGGCGCGCCGCCGGGTACGACGGCGGGTACGACGGCGGGTACGACGGCGGGTACACAGCAAGGTCGCGATGAAGGCAGCGCAGAGCCTGGCGTTGAGGCCGGCGCTGCGCCTGGCGCAGAGCACGGCGCAGAGAACCGCGCAGGGAACCGCGCAGAGAACCGCGCGGGCCACCGGCCAGCTCAGCTTGCGGCGACCGCGCCACGGCGGGTCGCGCTGCCGCCGCTGCACGGCAGCGGGCGCAGCACCGGTACACCACAAAATGGCGCCCTCGACGGCGGCATGAACCTCGCCAACGGCCGGCTACCAGGGGTCGAGGTGCTGCCGGCGACGGTCCGACGCGACTTCGCCTGGGGCACGCCGGCCCTGGTGCGCCTGCTCGCCGATACCGCTGGCGTCCTTGTGCGCGACGCGCCCGACCGACCGCTGCGGCTGGGCAACCTGTCGCGCTCGGGCGGTGGCGACATCGGGCCCAGCGTCAGCCACAACTCAGGACGCGACGTCGACATCCAGCTCTTCGCGCGGCGCGCCGACGGCTCGCCGGCGCTGCCGCAACATTTCGTTCGCTTCAACGAGGACGGCCTCGCCCAAGCGGGCACGATCTTCTTCGACACCGAGCGCAACTGGCTGCTGGTGCGCCAGCTTCTCAGTCACCCCGCGGTGGTGGTGCAGTGGGTCTTCATCGCCGAGCCGCTGCGCAGGATGCTGCTCGACCACGCCCTGCGCCGCGGCGAGCCCGACCTGATGCGCGATCGGGCTCGGCGGGTGCTCGTCCAGCCCCGCGACTCCAGCCCGCACGACGACCACTTTCATGTGCGCATCGCCTGCCCGCCCGCCGACCGACCGACCTGCATCGATGGGCCGGGCCGCACCGCCCTCGCCCGCGCCGCCCAGGTCGAGAGCCTGCTCGAGATGTACCGCCACGGCTCGCCCGCCGAGCAGCGCTACGCCCGCGAGATCCTCAGCCTCTCCGACGGTGGCGACGACGAGCTGCCGGCGCCCATCGAGGGGCCGGAGGACGCCGCGGGCGACAGCGCGCCGCCGGGCGCCCTGCGCTGAACTGCCCAGCGACTGCGCTACCAAGCGACTGCACCGCCCAGCGACTGCGCCGCCCAGCGACTGCGCTGCCCAGCGACTGCGCCGCCCAGCGACTGCGCCGCCCAACGACTCAAGCCAGGCCGCATCGCCCCGCCGCATTGTTGCCTGTTCGCAACAATGTGTTTCGATTGTCTCTGTTGCGCAACGACGGCCGCTGCCGCAGGCTGTGGCCAGCCCGACCGACGCGGTTTGGCCTACTACGCCACCGCCGGCGCGACGTCGGCCCACAGCCAGGAGCCCCGCCATGATCAAGCCCGTCATCGCCGCCAAGACCCCCGCCGTCCTCGAACTGGAGGCAGGCGAGTACTGGTGGTGCCGCTGCGGCCAGTCGAAGAATCAGCCGTTTTGCGACGGCGCGCACGTCGGCAGCGACATCGAGCCGATGCGTTTCGAGGTAACCGAGGCAAAGAAGTACGCGCTGTGCCAGTGCAAGTCGACGGCCAAGAGCCCGTTCTGCGACGGCGCGCACCGCGATCTGTAGGCGCCCGCTCACGTCCCAGCGTCGTCCTCGTTGGTGCCGGACACCGGTTCTTCCGTGCCGGAGACCGGCGTGCGCGACCGCGACGGGAAGATCGGCCGGCGCCACAGCCCGCCCTCGCTGAAGCAGCGCCACGCCCAGGGCAGCCACTTGAGCAGCGAGTAGACCAGCCACAGCGCCCACGCCAGCATCGCGAGCCGCCACACGAGGAGGGGCAGCGAGACGATGGCCGGCTGCGGCAGGACGTCGTGGACGCGGTCGACGTACCACGACAGCGCCGTGTTGTTTGAGCCCGAGCCGCTGACCTGCATGTCGATGTCGAGCAAGAGGTTGGCGTGCACCGCCGCGTACAGGCAGCTCATCGCGCCAAGCGTCCAACCGATAAGCGCGAGCTGGCTGAGGTCGAAGAGCTTGTTGCGGCCCGGCTCGCGATGCGCGGGCCACCACCGAGCCCGCCACCACAGCGCGAGGAACCAGCCGATGACGACGAGCAGCGTCGGCGTCGGCAGCTGCGCGAAGCCCAAAGCGAGCAAGGCCCACTGCCAGGTACGCAGCGGCAAGAAGCGCAGCCGACCGAGCAGCAGACCAAGCAGGACGAGCACCACCAGGTGGCTCCAAAACAGCACTGCAGGTCCCCATGAGGGTCCGGTCGCCCACAGCAGCCAGCGCTTGTCGCCGGTGGCGATGGTCAGGCGGGCGTTGACGGCCTCCGAGCCGATGCGCAGCTCGGGCATGCGCTCGATCAGCGAGCGCTCCCAGGGCTGCTGCCACGTGAGGACGATGGTCTGCGATCCGGGAGAGAGCGGCACCACGAGCAGCTGGCCGTCGGGTCGAATGGTGCGACTCTGGCCATCGATCTCGATTGACTGCAGGTCGGCGCCCGCAGGCAAGGTGATGCGCTGCGAGCCGCCCTGCGAGGTGCGCACGACCAGCTCCAGGCGCCCCTCGAGGAGGCGCTGGCCGGGGGTGACGCGCACGTCGACGCGTTCGACCGTGGTCGCCTGACCGTCGGCGCCGGGCGGGCGGCGCACCGAGATGCGCAAGGTCTCGCCGGGCAAGGGCAGGAAGTTCGGCTGGAGACGCGCGGCGCTGTCGCGGCTGGTCAGCGGCGGCACGCCCTGCCAGTCGCAGCGCCAGATCCGGCTGCAAGCGACGGTCCAGGTCTCGGTCCAGGGCACGTTGGTCGCGGCGGTGAGGGTGATCTCTTCTGCCAGGGTGAGCTCGCTGTCGACGGCGACCTCGCCGACGTCGCGGGCGAGGTGCACGAGGGCGACGCGGTGGCGATCAGCGCCCTCGCCTTCCTCTTCGACGCGCACGCCGTCGGTCAGGACCGCTTCGCCAGCGATCAGGGGCAGCTTGACCAGGCCGGGCCGGGCGGCGTCATCGCGACGCACGACCGTGCGCACCTGCCATGGCAGGCCGAGCATCAACGTGCGCTCGACGCGATACCACGGCGGCAGCTCGGCGGCCTCGGGTGCCGCGCCAGTGGCGGTC
>CALGHC010000653.1 GCA_937915965.1 uncultured Myxococcales bacterium | reverse complement strand
CCGCCTGGTTGGCGCGCGCCTGATCATTTTGCACGGCGCGACGCGCTTCGACGCCGGCGAGTCCTATCTCGACCACCTGGCCCACGTCGCCGAGGATCTGGTCGCCGCGGCCAGCGCCGGAGGCCAGCGATGAACGAACACGCCGAGGCCCTGCTGCGACTCGACAGCCTGCAGGTTGGCTATGACGGCCGGGCGCTGCTGCCAGCGATCGACGCCCGCGTGTACGCCGGCGAGAGCTGGGCGCTGGTCGGCCCCAACGGTGGCGGCAAGACCACGGTGCTGGAGACGCTCCTCGGTCTGCTGCCGCGGATCGGCGGGCGAATCCACCGCCGCACCGGCCTGCGCGTCGGCTACGTGCCGCAGCGGGCGGCCGAGGATCTCGACATCCCCGGCCGGGTCATTGACCAGGTCCGCGGCGGCCTCGAACGGGGCTGGAGCTTCGTGCACCCTGGCTGGGTCGGTCGACACCGCGCGGTCGTCGCCCGTGCCCTCGCCGATGCCGGACTCGCCGACCTGGCGCAGATGCGACTCGCCGCGCTCAGCGAGGGCCAGCGCCAGCGGGTGCGCATCGCCCGCGCCCTGGTGGGCGAACCCCACGTCCTCGTCCTCGACGAACCGACGAGCGCGATGGACCCGACCAACGAGGCGGTCATCCTCGGCCTGCTCGACAACCTGCGACGCAACCGCGGCCTCTGCATCGTCGCCGCGACGCACGAGATGGGTTGGCTGGGACAGCACGCCAGCCACGCGCTCTTCGTCGACCGCGAATACGCCGTCGTCGTCGCCGACACGGCCGAGGTCGTCACGGACAACCACTCGTTTCGACGGCGCTATGGCGACATCCTCGCCGAGACGATCGGCCGATCGGGCGCCGCTGGCGACTCCCCGGCCGGCGCCACCTCGGGCACGGAGGTAGCGCGATGAACCCGACCGCCGATCTACAGAGCTTCTTCGGCGCGTGGGAGCTCTTCGAGTTGCCCGCGCTGGCTGCCACCTTCGCTGGCGCGGCCCTCGGCCTGCTTGGCGTCTACGTCGTCCTGCGCCGGCTGGTCTTCCTCAGCGCCGCCGTGTCGCAAGCGGCGGGCCTTGGCGTCGCCCTGGCGCTCTTCGCGGGCCACCTCGGCGCGGCGGCATTCCTCGCCTCGCCGCTGCTCGGTGCCAGCGCGACCACGTTGGCCGCGGTCTTGCTCATCGCCACCGCGCGCGGCTCCCGACGTGCATCGCCGGTCGGCCATGACGCGCTGCTGGGCTTCGTTTGGCTGCTCGGTGCGGCGGGCACCCTGGCGGTCGGCACGCGCCTGGGCGCCGAGATGCACGATGTCGAGGGGCTGCTCTTTGGCAGCGCCGTCGCGGTCTCGCCAGCCGACTTCGCCGTGGTCCGACTGGTCACATTCGCCGTGCTGGTTCTGCAGCTGTGGTGGTGGCGCGGCTTCGCCAGCGTCAGCTTCGATCCCGTCGGCGCCCGGGTGCGTGGCCTGCCGGTGCGAATCCTCGACCTGGCGCTATACGTCAGCCTCGCGCTGGCGATCTCGGTGTCGACCCGCGTCCTGGGCGCGCTGCCAACGTTCGCGTTCAGCGTGCTGCCGGCGCTGGCGGCGGTGCGGCTGGTCGCCAATGTGCCGCGCGCGCTGCTGCTCGGCACCGTCCTGGGCGCCGCGAGCGGATTTGTCGGCTACGTTGTCGCCTACCTGTGGCAGTTGCCGGTCGGCGCGGCCCAGACCCTGGTCGCCCTCGCCATCGTCATCGCGGTCTGGCCGCTGGGGCGACTGCGCGGCCGCTGAGAGTCGCCCACCAACCCCAGTGACTGCCGCCGCCAATGCGCTTGTCGCCGCCGGCGATCGTGACGTAGCCTCATCGCGTCGACCGCCGTGGGCTGCGCCGGAGTGGACTGCGCACGCGGGCGCCCCCCCACGGGCACCGCCTGCTCGGCCTCCGCCGGCTGCAGCCATGCGCCGGCTGCTCTCGCCTGTGACGACGGCGACGCCTGCACCGGCATCGACGCCTGCACCGACATCGACGCCTGCGCTGGCGGCGTCCGCCTGGCGGGCGCCGTGACGACCTGCGAGGACAAGGACCCCTGCACCACCGACGCCTGCGATCCGGCCACTGGCACCTGCAGTCACGTCTGGTGCCACGATGGCGATGTGTGCACGACGGACACCTGTGATCTGGCGCAAGGGGTTGTGTCTTCGAACAGCTCTCGGTGCAGGCCTGCTGCAACCTGGTCGGCGGTGGCTTCGAGCCGCCGGCGACCTGCACGATGACGGACGACAACGGGGTCGAGTGGGGCCTGGTGCCGGGCGGCGTGCTCTGGATGGGCTGCAACGCGGCGAACGCGGACTACTGCTGGCCCAAGGAGGTGCCGCAGCATCCGGTGAAGATCTCGAAGTCGTTCTGGCTGCAGACGACGGCAGCGACGACGACGGCGTACGCGGCGTGCGGCGCTGCCGGGGCGGGCACGGAGCCGGTGATGAACGAGGCTACGGGCTGTCGCGTCTCCTTGAAGCTCACGAATTGGGGTAATGGCGGCCCGAAGCCGAGGGTTGCAAGCGCGAGACATCGACGCGCCTGGCGTGGAGTGAGGCGCTGAAGCGGGCGTTTCGCGAAGACATCCTGCAATGTCAATGTGGTAGCCGCCGCGTGGTGCTGGCCGCAGTGGTCGCGCGCGGAGAGTGCAAGCGCATCGTGCGGCACCTGGCCCTCGCTGCCCCCGAGGACTTCGTCGCCGAGCTCGCCGCCATCCTCGCCGCGTTTGGTCGCTACGACGT
>CALGHC010000652.1 GCA_937915965.1 uncultured Myxococcales bacterium | reverse complement strand
GACGGCACGTCCGATCGACCGCGCCCGGCAGGCCGCGCGCGCCCTCGCTGGCGCCGATCGCTTCGCCGAGGCAGTCGCCGTCCTCGTCGCCGCCGCCGTCGCCGACACAACCAGCGCCGAGGCCTACAACGACCTCGCCGTCTACCAGCGGGCGCTTGGCAACCTGGCCGGCGCGATCGCTGCGTTCGAGGCGTCGGTTGCTCTGCGCGACGATCAGCCGGCGGTACACCGCGCGCTCGCGGATTGGTTGAGGTCTCGTGACGAACCTGGTCGCGCACGCCACCACCTTGAGCGGGCCGAGGCGTTGGGCGACGCCGGCGCGGCGGTCGAGCTCGCAGGTCTCGACGTGGGCGTCGAAGAGCGCGGCCCGATTGGCTGGGTGCGCGACGCCATCGACCACCAGCGGCTGCGTTCAGCGCGCCGGCGACTGGAGCGCTTTGCGGCAGGCGACCCGGTCGACGAGCGTGTCCGGGTGACCGCGGCGGCCTTGCGCCGGCAGGTTTCAGCGCGGCTGCAGGCAGCCTACGTGGGCGTCGCCACCAGCGCGGCCTTGCTTGTTCTGGTTGTCCTCTTCGCCTGGCAACGGCGCTACGGCGGCCACGATCTGCGCGCCCTCATCGCCCGGCACCCCGACGCCGGCCCGGAGGTGCAGCGGATCCTCGCGGCGATCCGCCACGAGGTGCTCAAGCACCACACCACCGTTCTGACCGGGCTGATCGATCTGCTCGAACGCGGCGAACCCGCCGCCGAGCCAGCCCGCCACGCGCGCCACAACCTCTTTGGACGACCAGGCCTTGGCGATGGTACCGGTGCGACGATGGGCCCGGCGACGAAGGGCCCCGCGACGATGGGCCCGGCGACGAAGGGCCCGGCGACGATGGGCCCCGTGATCGGCACGGCGGGGGTCGACGTCGCCGAAGCCCAGCCGGTGGCACGGCGCCTCGACCAGTACGTACATCAGCTGAAACGCATCGGCCGGGCGCGTGGCGTGCGCCTCAATCTGGCTCGCCGCGATCCTGCCCTGGGTGCCTTGATCCGCGGGATGCGACAGCTGGCAGCGGTGGTGCCGTTGCTCGACCGGGTCGACGAGCTTGGCGCCGGTCAGCGCCGGCGGCTGGTGGCTCGCCTGCGCGCAGCCAACGCGCTCCTGCACACCGAGGGCTATGAAGCCGTCCGTGCCCTGCTCGACAGCCTGAGGCTGCTGGCGATCGACGCGGCCCTGATCGAGTCGATCTTCGACCGCACGCGTCGCGAACCGGCGTTTGCGCGTGCGCGGATCGAGCCGCTCGCCCTGGAGGTCGACGCCCCCTTGCCCGTGCACGCCCTGATCCCCTGCAACGACTTCGAAGACATCCTCACCAACCTGATTCGCAACGCCCTGCAGGCGACCACGCGCCGCGACGATCTCGAAGCCGCGCAGATTGGCCTGTACCTGGGCACGCGCACCTCGGCCGTGACCGGCATCGAGCGCCTGGTCTTCGCCGTCCGCGATCAATCGGCCGAAGAGCTGACTACCGAGATGCTGCGCGGTCGCTACATCGAGGAGGGTATCGGTCTTACCGCCGACCTGGTCGCCCGCTACGAAGGCACACTCGACGTGCGTGACGAGGCGGCGCCGTGGCGCAAGGCCGTGGTCTTCGAGCTGCCGGCAGCCGACGTCGGCGACTCGGGGCGCGTGGCGACCGAGGGGGGACGGGAGTCATGATGCGAGTCGACGACGCCACTGTGCTGATCATCGAGGATGGCGACGAGTATATCGACGGCCTGAGCCGCTACGTCGTCGGCCCGACCTACCTGCAGGCCCGCAGCGGCAGCGCTGCCGCCGCGTTGCTCGCTGAACACCGAGTCGACCTCCTGTATCTCGACATGCGCTTTGATCGGATCCCACGAGCGGCGCTGCTGGGCGACCACGGCGAAGCGACACGGGAACACAACGGCGACCCCGAGCGGGGCTGGCGCTATCTCGCCAACAACCAGGGTCTGTTCATCCTCGCTGCGCTGCGCGAGGCCGGCCATGCCGAGCTGCCCGCCATTCTGGCCTACGACTTCTCGCGCGAGGCGCGCCGCTTCGACTTCCTCGCACGGGGTTGGCCGCGGCTGGATTGGGTGCCAGATGCGGTGACGGCCACCGAGATCCGCGCGCGCATGGCGAAGGCGTTGCAGGCCGTTTGAACCTGGTGGTTGTGCGAATAACTGGTGGTTGTGCGAATAAAGCGTGTCGAAGCTAAAGATTGCGTAGCGAACCGACATCGATCACATTCCGATAACCGGCCTGCCGCAAGAGGGCCGCCGCCGCCCGGCTGCGTGCGCCCGTCGCGCAGCCGATCACGACGTCGCCTTCCTTGGGGCCAAACGCGGCCAGGTTTCCCTGCAGCCCCGCCAACGGGACATTGATCGCGCCCGCGGGGTGGCCGCCGGCGAACTCCGCGGGTGTGCGCACATCGACGAGGCGCGCTCCGGCTTCGATGGCTGATCGCGCGGCGGCGATGCGCTCTTGAACGGGTCGCATGGTCCAGGCCCTCCACGCAAGAAAGATGCCGACGCCCGCGAGGACCATCAGCGTTGTTGTGCTCATCTCGAACTCCGTGCGGTTTGCGGCGCTGCGGCCGCGGCCGCGTCCGAACATCGGTCGCGGCGACTGGATAGACGCGTCAGGGCACGACAGTGTTACCGAGTCGCCCTCGCGTGCGCCTCGGTTGTCTGTGGCACAGCGCTTTGTTGTCGAGTTGTAGGGTTGTAGGATGGGCGTCGTTCTGCACGGCGATCGC
>CALGHC010000651.1 GCA_937915965.1 uncultured Myxococcales bacterium | reverse complement strand
GCCTCGTCTTTGGTCTCGGCGGCTCGACGCGCTTCGCGGTCCTCGCCACGACCCTCACCGGCGGCCCGCTGCTCACCCTCGCCGTCGCCATGATCGTCGCCGGGTTCGCCTTCAAGATCGGCGCCGCGCCGTTTCACATGTGGGTGCCGGACACCTACGAGGGCGCGAGCACGCCGTTTGTCGCCTTCCTCAGCGTCGCCCCCAAAGCCGCCGGATTCGCGGCCCTCGTGCAGCTGCTGCTCGGGCCCCTCGCTGGGATGGCCGCCACCTGGACCACCTTGGTGGTGGTGCTGATCGTCGTCAGCTTGCTCGTTGGCAACCTGATGGCGGTGCCGCAGCAGAACATCAAACGCATGCTGGGCTTCTCCGGTGTGGCGCAGATGGGGTTTGGCCTGATGGCGTTGCTGGCCGCCGGCTCCGTCACCGCCCACGACGTCGCATCACGCGGCGTCCGCCCCGAAGGTCTCGCGACGCTGCTGTTCTTCCTGGCGGCCTACATGGTCGCCAACATGGGCGCGTTCTTCACGGTCGAAGCCGTCGCAGCAGCTGGCTATACGCCCGGAAAGCCGGCCGATGAGCGCGATGACGACGACACCTTGCCGACCTTCGCCGGCCTGCATTCGCGGTCGCCTGCGCTGGCGCTGGCGGGGCTGCTCTTCGTGCTGAGCCTCGGCGGTATCCCGTTCGCCGTCGGCTTCTGGGCCAAGGTGTGGGTGCTGCTCAGCCTGTGGGCGGCCGGCTTTGGCTGGCTGGTTGTGATGGCCGCTGCGTTGTCAGCCGCGGGCCTGTTTTACTACCTGCAGGTGGCGCGCTCGATGTACATGAAAGCCCCGGTGGGCGCGGATGGCACGACCCTTCCCGCCGTGAAGGTCGGCGGCGGGCTGCTGCTGGCCATCGTGCTGCTGGCGTTGCTGACCATGGGCGTTGGCCTGTTCCCTGGCCCCGTCATGGAGGCCGCTCGCATCGCCGCTGGGCTGTGAGGGGCAACGACAGCTGACGACCCGTCACGGCAACATTCGGCCGCCGACGAGACGCCTCTGCCTACATTGATCTGCGGTAGCCCAAGTGAGCGATGGCGCGCGCTGGGTCGTGAATTAGGGCCTGTCGGTCATCGCACCGACGGTGAGGTGGCGTCATGAAGAAGAAACAAGTCGGTATCTGGTTGGACAGCAGGGAGGCCTTCATCATCGAGGTGGAGGGCGAGACCGGGCCCCCTGAGATCATCCACATCGAGTCTGAGATCGAAGACCAGACGCACTACCACGACGACGAGCCCCGTCGCGGCGTCTTCGCGAACGAGCAGCACATTCTGCCGGAGAAGAAGTTTCAGAATCGGCATGCGCAGCAGGTGACGCAGTACGTTCGTGAGCTCGCCGAGCAGTTGGAGGACGCGACGCAGATCTTCATCTTTGGTCCGGGCGTGATGAAGACGCACCTAGCCAAGCACCTGGAGAGCCTGCCGTCGTTCGGTGGTGAGGTGAAGGCGGTCCAGGCCGAGCAGCACCTGACGCAGAACCAGTTGGTCGCCGCGGTCCGGCAGTTCTTTCAGCCACGACGCGCTGCGCAGTTCTAATGCGGCGGCGCGACGGCGGGTGGTGTGCTCGGCATCGCCCGCCGTGGCGCAGGGTCAACCGGTGCCCTATCGTCGCCGATTCTTCCGATCGGAGGGTCGTTGATTCGGCCTGTACGTTCGACTCACCGGCCCAGATCTTCGCGGGTTCACGTATCGGTACCTGACCCGGTAGTTGGGCGGCGCCCAGTAGCCGTGCACGAAGTGATGACGACTGCCGCGCAAGACCCACCCGGACCGGACCCACACGTGGCTTGGCGTGGGCGGCGCGGCCCACTGGCCGGTGATCCATACGTAGGTGAGGCCGCTCCAGAACCAGTATCCAGGGGTCCACACCAACCCGACTTGCGGCGGGTCGCTAGGTGGCTCCTCCTGCGCCGCTGGCGGCGGCGGCGTCACACCCTCGTGTTCGCTCCAATAACCCGGCGGCGCATAGATCGGCACACAGGCGATCTGCGCGGCCACGAGAAAGACACCAACGACGACGCGGTGGATGAGATGGCTCATTGGAGCGCTCCGTAGGCTGACGTCCGGCCAAGGGCACCGGATCGAAGAACGGGCTACGACCTCTGCGGTTGTCAGTGTAGGCCCGCCATGCGCGCGATCCGCCCTTCAGTTCAACAGCGCGTCATCCTCACGCTGCTGGCGTAGCGGCACAAACGCGACCCGCAGGACTGACCGGACCGTCAGCGGCAAGTCGTTTGGCTTCGTCTCAAGATCGCCATCGTCCCTGCCTTTCTCGATCAGCATCAGCTCTTGTCCAGTGGGCGTCGTCAGCGGGAGTACCAGGCGACCGCCGGGGCGCAGCTGCGCGACCAACGCGGGCGGAACCTCGCGGGCACAAGCCGTGACGATGACCGCGTCGAACGGGCTGGTTTCCGGCCACCCCTTGGCGCCGTCGCCCGTGCGAATGTCGACGTTGTGATAGCCGAGCCGCTCCAAGCGCGCGGCGGCGCTGGCCGCCAGCTCGGGCTCCAGCTCGATGGAGTAGACGTGACGCGCGAGCGTGGCCAGCACGGCGGTCTGGTAGCCGCAGCCGGTGCCCACTTCCAGCACGTGATCCTCGGGATCTAGCGCCAACAGCTGGGTCATCAAGGCGACGATGAACGGCTGCGAGATCGTCTGGCTGAAGCGGATCGGCAGCGGTTGGTTGGACCACGCGAACGGCCGGTCTGCCGGCAACACAAACTCGTGGCGCGGCACGGTCCCCATGGCCGCCATGACCCGGGCATCGAAGGCGCGCAGGCCGGTCGCCCGCGCCGTCTCGGCTGCGACGGCTGCGATCTGCGCCATTAGCCCGTTCCGCTCGCGTTCATAGCCGTCCACGATGCCCTCCAGGTTGCGTCAGTAGAGCTGAATCTCCCCTGCCAACAGGGCGCGCCACAGGGTGGGAATGCGTTGGATCTCTTGCCGCGCCACCGCCTCAGCGCCCGGGCGGACGGCCTCCAAGGGCACCCCCGCCTCAGGCGAGAGCCGCAGCAGCAGCACGGCGGGGTCGTCCACAGGTCGACCGATTTGACTCACCAAGCAGCAATGCGCCGCCGCTAGCCCGTCGACAGATGCGACCGCCGCCGCTGCGATCTGCCGGGCCGCGACGTTGTAGAGCTTGCCGACATGCGTCATCGGGTTCTTGCCAGCCACCGCCTCCAGGGTCATCCAGCGAAAGGGCGCGATCAGGCCATTGGCCCGGTTGCCGCGGCCCACTTCACCGTCGTCACCCGCCTCAGCCGACGTACCGGTGACGGTCAGGTACAGGCTACCCGTGCCCGGATCATCGCCCGTGTTGACGTCGACCTCCGCGCTGCATCCCGTCGCCTGCTCGGCCGCATCCCGCGCGAGCTGACTGACACGGGCCTTCTTCTCCAGATAGTCCTCCGTGTGCAGGATGTGGCGGTCGACAAAGGCGCACCCCACGGTGAGCTGTACGCGGTCACGCTGCCGCACCCCCATGACCTTGATGTCCTCGCCGATCTCCGGGTGCTGCCGCTTGATCTTTGGCGCGTTGAGGGCGCTCTCCACGGCCGCGACCATAGTCTCGAGCGTCGAGAGCGGCGCTGACCCGACACCGCACGACGTGTCGTTGGCCAGCATGACACCGGCCGCGTGCTGCCGGGCAAACAACGCCACCAAGTCGGTCGATCCGGGGCGGATCATGCACCGCACCCGCACATGCCGATCGGGATCGAGGGCATGGAAGTGCGCCCGAAACCAATCGTGGACACAGCTCTCGGCGAGCGCCTCGATCGGCACATCGACACCCTGAAACTGGCGCGTGGCGCGACCGGCCAGGATGATCTCGATGGGCTGCAGCACCTCGCCGCCGCCAAACGCAGGCCGCGATGCGCCGCCGCAGAGCAGCGCTTTATCGACGTTGTGATGCAAGATCATCCCGAAGTGATCGAGGTAATAGCGCGATAGACGAACGCTCAGGGCTTCGGCGAGCGCGTCGCAGATCGTATCGGGGTGTCCCAACCCCTTGCGCTCGACGACCTCGAAGGCGGCTTTGTCGATCGGCGTTGCGGTGCTCTGTTCGATCAGGACGTCCATGGCTGTGTCCCCGTCTCGGTGTGCGGCGACATCCGTTCAACCGATGTCGTCCACGACCCAGGCCAGCGAAAACCGCCGCGGGCCGCAAGCTCAACCTAGACCGCCGCGACGGCTGGTGTGCTACGGGCTTGGTGGGGTGCGCTGCGCCACAGCGGATGCGACGCGGCGGAGGACACCGCGGGCGAGACGGCTGGGCAGCTGGCCACGCGTCGCCGCCCGCTGTAGGGCCGCTTCCACGGTGTCCAGCGCGCGCGGCGGCTCCAACTGCGCCACCGCTGCACGAGCGGCCGGGAGGTCGGCGAGCACCCGCAGGGCGACGCGCGCGGCGTCATCGCCGCTGCCGCTGACAAAGAGATGCACTCCGTCGGGCCGCGCCACCGCATCGGAGGCCAGCGTCGGGGTGCCGAGACACAGCGCTTCTCGCA
>CALGHC010000650.1 GCA_937915965.1 uncultured Myxococcales bacterium | reverse complement strand
TGGCAAGAAGCAGGGGAGTTCCCTGAAGGTCCGCCACTGGGTCAACCGCCGCCGAGGCACCAGCCACTGCGGCAAGCTAGACATCCGAAGGGCTACCACAAGAGCGTTTTTCGAATGCGGGGTCGACGGAGCGCCGGCAGAGCGTCGACGGAGCGTCGGCGGAGCGCCGGCGGAGCGCCGGCGGAGCGCCGGCAGAGCGTCGAGGCGGCGTCCGTTGCCGGCGTATCGCGCTGTGGCGGATCCCGCAAACCAGTCAACGCGGGTCGTCGCCCACGAGGTCCTCTCCGTAGTGATTCAGCGCACACATCGGGCAGATCCCGTGTGTGAATGTGACGTTGGCACGGCGCGCCAGGTAGGTCGCGACCGCGTGCCAATCGCCCTCTTCGTCGCGGATCGACTTGCAGTGGGCACAGATTGGCAGCATCCCCGACAGGCCGTCGGGCGCGTCGGGCGTATGTTCCGCCACGGCGGTTCCGTTCAGCAGCCGCGCGTTCACGAATTCAGCGATCAGCAGAGCGACGCGAGCCGACAGCAGGTCCAGGCCGACCGCGACGGTCTCGCCTGGAAGGCCGACGGCGGCGGCGAAGTCGCTCAGGTCCCTGCCGGCCTCGGTGTAGACGCCAGTCTCGAGCAAAACGATGCGACGCGTCGACTCGGCGAAGAAGGCGCGCAGGCCCGCGTCGTCGAAGCCCCAGGCCTCAATGTGAGCCCGCCAGTGGCGCAACCAGCCCGGTGAGACCAGGTGGGCCCCGCTCGTGGTGAGCTGATCGATGAGCGCACGGGGCGCGACCAGCTCCAGGCAGCCGCCGGCCGCCTCGATCGCGTGCCGCACCCGCCGACCTTCGTCGTCGGCGTTCCAGCGCACACACGCACCGCACAGCAGCCGGGTGTCGGGACGCTCGCGCAGAGTCTCGGCGACGGCCGCCTGCAGCGGCGCGACGGGCTGCATGCCGTCGCTGCAGCAGCCCGAGAACGGCGCGATGAGGGCGACGTCGTCGTCGCGACCGGCGAGCACGCGACCAACCTCGGCGCGAAGATGCGGGCACACCAGCAGGGTCAATCGGCCCTGATTGATCAGAGCGAACGGCGTCATCGTGCCCCCTCGCCAGCGTGCCGCTCAAGCGACAGGGCGATCGCGCGGAGCACCTCGTCGGGCACCTGCCAGGGCACCTCGCCGTGGCTGTCCGAGAGACAAAATCCACCGCCGGGCCCGACCACATCGAGCAGGTGGTGAACCTCGTCCGCCGCTTGCGCGGGGGTCCAGTGGCGCATCGCGACTCCGTTGAGGTTGCCAAGCATCATCAGCCTTCCCTGGCACGCTGCACGAACGCCAGCGACGTCCTCAAGGAAACCGAAGCCGATGCCCTTGGTTCCGCTCGCCACAAGCTCGTCGACGATGCCAAGCGAGCGCCCCGAGGCCATGTGAGTGACGGTGGCGCCATCGATCTGGGCGATGGTGCGTTGGTCGACGGGCAAGCCAAGCTCGCGATAGCGGGCGACCGGCAGGATCGTCGGTGACGCGACCGGGTTGAAATAGCAGATCGCGGTCGCGCCGGCGACGAGCTGTGCGTTCGCCCACTCTGTGCAGAAGCTGCTGTTGAGAGCGAGCAGCCGATCGACCCGGACGGGGTCGTCACGCAGGAGATCGAGCCAGCCCTCGAAGCCAAGCTGCATCACGGGCAGCGAGAGCGGCGCGATGACGACGCCGACGATCGGCACGGTGTCGCCGACGAGCTCGGCGAGGCCCTCGAGCACGGCCAGGGTCGGCATCAGGGCCGCGTTGCCGGCGACAGTGGGCGCCTCAAGGTCGTCGATCTGTGCAGGGTCGCGGATCACCGGAGCGCCTGCGTTGGGCGGGCCGTCGTCGAACCACCTGACGTCGCCGCCCCAAGCCGCAGCGTCGACGGCGGCGTAGCTGAATGCCGAGACGCAGTCGTTGCTGTATTTCTCAAGAATACGCAGCTGCGTCTCGATCACCCGCTCGGGATCGGAGAAGTACTCGCGCGGCGTCATGCCGACCTCGCGTGCGGCGCGCGAGGCAAAGATAAACAGCTGCGGCACCCGCTGGGGCGCTTCGTGGTCCAGAGCGGTCTGGACGCGCTGTAGCGACGTGGCCTGGTTCATCGGGCCACCTCTTCGAGATCGTTGAGGATGCGCGAGGCGTCCGAGGCGCTCGCCCCCCAGGCGTCGGCGCCGACCTCCCGCGCCAGGGTCGGGTCCATGTTGAACGGCGCGCCCCCGACCACCACCCGGGTCGGCAGACCCGAGATGCGCATCGAATCGACGAGACTGCGCACCAACAGCGCTGAGCGCAGCATCAGGGTCGAGACAAGCAGCACGTCCAAGCGATGGGCGCGCACGGCGGCGACGACAGTGGGCACGCTGAGGCCTTCGCCCAGGTCGACCGTCGACCAACCAGACGCCTGCACGACGGCCTGGACCATGCGCTTGCCGAGACGATGGTGATCCTCAAGGACGACGATGCCGATGCGGAGATCGCTGCGCGACGCGGTGCCGGTGCCGGTGCCCACCGACAGCTCATTGACCAGCTCCTCGCAGATCACGCCGGCGTCGTAGACCTGCGAGAGGGAGAGCTCGCCGCTCTCCCAGCGAGCGCCGATCGAGGCCAGGGCGGGTACTACCAGCGCGTCGAGAGACCGGGGTGCGTCGAGAGACCGGGGCGCGTCGACGTCGGCCGACGGGTTCGCGATCAGACCTCGCGCCGAGACGCGGTCGACGCGAAGCAGCGCCTCTTCGAATGGCCTGTGCATCGGCTTGCCTGTCCTCCCTTGCCCTCCCC
>CALGHC010000649.1 GCA_937915965.1 uncultured Myxococcales bacterium | reverse complement strand
CGCGCCGGCGTCGTCGCCAGCGGCGTCCTCGTCGACTGGCGTCGTCGCGTCGGGCAACAGGACGCCGCCGTCGTTGCCACCGATCTCTTCGCCGCCGTCGTCGAGGGCGACGTCACCGCCGCCCGCGTCCGCGCTGCCGCTCACATAGGCCGGCCCGCCGGCGACGCCGTCGTCGCTGCACGCGCCAACCAGGACCGTGACAAGGGCCAGCAAAGAGAAGCCAAGGAAGGAAGTGCGGCACATGTAGGCCTCCGTCGGCTCTGGATTCGGGCCGCGCTGGCGGCGGAGATTCGCGGGCGGCTGGAAGCCGCGGGCAGTCGAAGATCCCGAACGGCAGAGGGCCGCGGGCGGCGGAGGACCGAGGGCGGCTGAGGGCCGCGGGTGGTCGACGATCCCGGACGGGGTCGAGACCGCCAGATGGACTCTTCATATCGAAATCCAGAGGACTCCGCCAGAATTACGGCTCGGCGCCCCGCCTCTGTGGCCCACACGAGCGAGCTCGCCGGCGTCGAGGCCCGCCCGGCCAGCGCGCGTGGCGAATCAACTCAATACATTCGAGCAGATTCGCGTCGACGAAGCGGGCGGCGCCTAGATCTGAAATCCTGTGGCGAATTGCCCACCCTGGACCGCTACCCGAGCGCGGTAGCAACGGACTGGTCGGTCGCGCGGGTGCCCGCTCCATCTAGTCGGTCGCGCGGGTGCGCGTTCTAGTTGACCAGCAGCTCGATGCGATTCCACGCCGTATCCCAGCCGCCGCAGTAGTGCGACCCACCCGAGTGCTCAAAGATGACAAACGGATTGTCGGGGCTGGTGACGCCCGGGTATTTGAGGTTGCCGCAGGTGTGACCGTCGATGCCCCGATACGACGCTGTCGTCTGGCTGCGGCTGCAGTACTGGCCCGAGTCGCGGCTCACGGCGTTCTCGCAGCCGGCGCTGGCGGCGCCGTTGTTCACCCACTTGCAGCTCTTCTTGGCGTACGACCGACAGAAGGGAGTGGCGCCACCGTCCTTATACGACAGGACGATGTAGGCGTCGGTGTGCTTGGAGACCTGCCGCAGCATGTTGATCTTGGCATCGCTGAGCTTGCAGTAGCCAGCGGTCGTTGGCGTGCAGGGCAGGTTGAAGTCGTCTGACTTGTTTTCATTGCCGCCGACGCTGCCGGGCCGTTTGATGACCAGGGCCGCGCCGGGGTAGTCGCCGCCCATGCGGCACCAGACCTGGAAGGCGTCGTTCTTGCTGCCGCCATTGGGGTCGAGCCAGTACAGGCCGTCCGCCGCGGCGTCGTCTTTGGCGAGGATGTCGGCGCAGGTCGGCGCCGGGGTGTCGACGGTGCCCAGGGTGGTCACACACAGGTTGGTCTTGCACGCCTCTTCTGCGCCACAAAGCGTGCCCTTGCCGACGCATGCGCCGACCTCGCCGCAGTCGTCGGTGATCAACTGACCGCAAGCGACCTGGCCAGCGGACAGGCAGGCGTCGGTGCAGAGGCGGACCCTCTTCCAAGCCTTGCCCGTGCAAAACAGCATGGCCGCGCCGTCAAGCGAAGCGGCGACCCGACCGGCCTCGGCGTCCGTGCAGGGCGCCTTGGTCGGGTCGGTGCCCCCCAGGCGCGCGCCGGCGAGGGCCGAGCCCGCGAGGTCGACGCCCTTCTCGAAGGTGGTCGGACCCGTCACCGTGCCGCCGCCGATGGCGAGGAAACCGTTGGCGACCGTGTCGTTGAGTTGCTTGAGACCGACGCAGCCCGTGCAGGCGAGCTCCTCGGCGGTGGCAGCGAGGTCGGCCTTCTTGGCGCTGTCGGCCTGGGTGGCGGTGTCGGCAGCGAGCGCGTGGTCGGCTTCCTTGGCCGTGTCGGCGGTGGCGGCGTGCGCAGCCTCCGTGGCGTTGTCGGCGACGAGCGCGTGTTTGGCCTCAAGCGCCGCGCCGTCCTTGACGTCGGAACCCGCGTAGGTGAAGGCGACGTGCGCCGAGGTGACCTCGCCGGTGGCGATCATCACGCCCTTGACGCAACCGCTGCACGCGAGGTCGGCGGCCGTACCGGCCTGTTTGGCGTACCAGCTGCGGGCGCCATAGAAGAGCGGCACCCGCGGCAGCTCCGGCTCGGCGCCTACCTGCACGGCGAAGAAGAGCGGCGTCGCGCTGGCGATGAGCGCTTCGTCGATGGGCTCGTCGATCCCGATGACGACGTGGAACTGGCCGTGGCTGACCTCGACGGTCTTCTGGACCTCGTCCCAGATCGGCTTCGCCGCCTCAGCGTCGTCGTAGAGCGCCACGATCATCACGTACTTGCCGTCGGCGATCGGTCCGCCCGCTTCGTTGCGCAGCGCGCCCGTCATCGACAGGGTGGCAGCGGTCGCGGTCGAAGCCACCCAAATGGAGGGCGACGCGGCCAACACCGCGAGACAGAACGTCGCAAAGAAGCCGAGGCGCGCGGCTGTCGTTCGGCTCGGCTTCGTGCGGGGCGTGCGGCTCGGGCTCGTCGCAGCAGGCATGGTGGTCATTGGCATCGTTCTCTCCACGGCGTCCCCCGCCAGATCGCGTCGTCGTTGGCAGCAAGCAGACCACCACTGCGCCGGATTGTCCACGGGTTACGGCTCCGCTGCCAGGGCCGCGACCAGGTCCTCGTGCCGCTTCGCCACAAACGCGACGAGGTTCTCCGTCCAAGCGTCCATGGGGGCATCGAGGGCCGTCGCCTTGGCGTAGTCGCCCGGCTCGCCGATGTAATTCGGGTCGTCGTCGACCAGCGGCCCGACCAGGGCGTCCAGCTCCTTGATCCAGGTGACATGCTGGTCGACGGTCATCCACTTGGCCGTGATCTCCTCGATGTGCTTGCGATACTGCGCACGGAAGGCCGGCACCGCCATGATCCGCTCGGCGAGCGGGTGGTCGCCCGTCGCGCCGCCCGAGTTGCAGGTCGGGTCGTAGAGCTTGGTGCAGCTGCCGCCCATGTAGGCGCCATTGAAGTCCCACGGCAGCATGATGAAACGGTGGTCGGCGACGCGGTGGTACAGGTAGTAGTTGTTGCCCTTGCCGAAGTAGCTGTCGAGCGAGGAGATCGCGAAGGACACCGCGGTCAAGCGCAGGAACTGGTCGACGTCGAGGACCTTGGCGATGGCGGCCTCGAACTGACCGTCGGGGGTGTGCTCGAGCACGTCGAGGAAGTGGATGAGATCGGAGTAGTCATTTTGCGCCGGGTCGTCCTCGTTGGTCTGCAGCTCCAGCCCGCACGTCTCGTAGCCCTCCGAGCAGCCCTGTGTGACGAAGTAGTCGGCCTTGGTTGGGCCGCGCCACTTGAGCAGGCAGATGCCCAGCGGGTTGTAGACGCACTTGTAGAGGTTGCCGTCGTCGGCGTGGTCGGCGGTGCCGAAGCGCTC
>CALGHC010000648.1 GCA_937915965.1 uncultured Myxococcales bacterium | reverse complement strand
GCCTTGCGCGAGGCGCATCAGCGCGCCGGGCGCAGTGCCAGGGTGGCCCGAAGCGTGGTGCGGCGCGCACACCGCCGCGCACGGCGCATCGCAGGTGTCGCACGGCAGCGTGAGGGCTAAGGACACAACAGCACCTCGAGGACCCGTGTCGCGGTGCGGTCCGCACGCGCGTCACTGGCAGCTGCGCCGCCGGGCGTGCACCGCGCCGCCCGCCCGCGCGTGAATCTCGACGTCCACGTCTGCCCCGACGCAGAGGTCGTCCTGCAGTGCCGTCGCGTGACCATCTCGGGTGGATCAAACCCCAGCGGAGCCACGCGCCACGCTTCGTCATCGACCTCCATCACACCGGGCAGCGCAGCGCGAACGTGGTCTATCGCGCGGCGTTCGCCCGGCCTCAAGCCGCCTGTGCGCACCAAGATGCGGGCGCCGGGCCCGTTGGCGCGGTCGGTGCAATTGGAGCCGCTGCCGTGAACGGCGAGACGCAGCAGGTGTGGTGAGCGAGCGGCGAGGTCAAAGGCGCGCAGCGCGGCCTCGTTGTCCGTGCCGAGCCAACACCAATCTCGCAGCGTGTCGCGTTTGACCCAGCGCCAGCCACGAAAGCGGACCTCAAGCGGGGCGGCGTCTAGGCCAGCGCCGCCGTCGACACGCACCCACCGCTCCAGCGTGCCCGCGCCACCAAATCGGTCGACGCCGCGCACCTCCCGCACCGTACCCATCGCATCGAGACACAGGCCGTGAGCGGCGCTGGCGCACGCGGCCGCACGCCAGCTTGGGGCGTCGAGCAGCAGGTCAAGCACCGTGGCGCCGAACGATCGGTCCGGTCGCACACCCAACGTTCGGCCCACGCCGCGGAGCATGAGCTCTACTTCCGCCAGCGTCGCCGCGATCCCAGCCACGACGTCCCCGTCATCTGTGAGCGCCACTCCCCCCAGCCCGTCCAGGCGCAAGGTCAGCGCCGATTGATCCCCTTGGTGTCGCCAGCGACGCACACGGGCCACGGCCATCCCGTCGCCGGTGACGGAGATGGTCTGCTGCTTGGTCGGCGGCGTGGATGCGTGCAGGAGCGGTAGCGACGCGCTGAGCGCTGGCACAGCTCGCGCGAAGTCTGTTTGTCGAACAAGCCAGCGGCCGTGGGTCTCTAAGATCGCCTGGGTGCAGCGGAGCGCCGCCCCAGTCTCAAGCCGCGCTTCACGCCGATCCGGGAGCAATCCGGCTGAGCTGCTCTCGCGCCACCTCTCCTGCATGTGCAGGTTCCACGAAACCATCGAGTTTGCGAGGTCGGCGCGCCATTGCGCTGGCTCGACGTTGGCCGCGCTCATGGCCGTGGCGTCGCCGCCCATGCGACGCCCCAGCGCAGCGAACAGCACCGCACCGACTCCGAGCTCCGCGCGCACGCTCAACCCTAACAGCACCTCCTTGGTTCCCCGCGCACTCGCGCTGCCGAGGCGACCGCGCAGCGCCGCTACGGAAGCGGCCAGCACGGGCCGCAGCTCACCGTCGTGCAGGCCGAGCTCGACGTGGCGGCCGTACTCGAGCGTCGCCAGCGTGTGCGGCCAGCCCTCGCGAACGGCATCTTCAGCCAGCGCGACGGCGCGCTCCAGAGACGCTACGCGCCACCACTGCGTCCGGGCGTTGGTGCCCGCGGGTCGCGCGCGAAAGCTGGCGACGCAGGGGATCGCACCGTCACGCGGCAGGGGCAACGCGCCATCGACGCGTGGCCCCACCTCAGCTCGGACACATGCTGCATCGCCTGCGTGCACCCCGCCGTCCGCGCCAACCCACGTCAACGACATGAGACGTCGCCGCAGCGCCGACGTCCAAGGTCCACCGGACAAGCCGTCGCCGACACGCAGCGTCGACGGAAACGGCAGCGCCAACGACCATCCCGCCCGCTGTAGCGCCGCTTCGACCTGCACCAGCAGGGCGCCGGCCTCGGCCTCCACGACGCCCCGCTCGCTATCGACGCGCACGCCGTTCAGGCGTGAGAGGCAGATGACAGTGTCCGCGGCAATCGTCGTCGTGTGCGGCGCCTGACCGCTCGACCACGTGATCGTCCGTCTCTCGGTGACCAACCCGGCATCACCAGAGGCCCCGCTGGCTACGATCTCGGCCAACGCATCAACCGACTCGGGGACGTGCAGCTGCGTGCCCACAGGTAGTCCGAGCGCGCGGGCGCTCCGTGCGTCCTCTGGCCACGGTTCGCCGCAGCTCCGCTTCATACGCGCCTCAGCCATCGCCGCCGAGCCAATCCAGCCGTGAGCACCAACGTCATCAGCGCTAGCACGGGCCACATCGCCCCGGGCGCCGCGCGACGGGCGGGCGCGGCCGTGCATCCGCCACTCGCTGCGTCATCCTTCGCCGGCGTTCCGTATGCGCGCAGGTCTGGCAGCGTCATCGATCGCGCAGCGAAATTCGCGCCGCTTGCGCTAGGTGGGACGGCCGGTCGCCACGTGAGTGGCCCCTCCGCGCTCGCGCAGACGCTGGGGGCAGCGCCGGAGTCAGCTAGAGCGACGCAAGTCTGCGGACTCGGACACGCGGCCCCAGCTGGGTCGCAGACGGCGTGACACGTCCCAGCGCCGTCCGCCGTCGCGGCGCAGACCAAGTCCGTTCGGCATGGCGTGGCCACGTCGCATCCGACGCCAAGCAATGCCCCCGGACCTGAAGGGCGGCAGGCTCCGGCGGTGCTCGATGCGGCGCCGACCCAAGCGCAGCGCATGCCCGACGGGCAGGTCGCGTTCGTGCTGTAGGGGTCGCACGTTGGTGCGCAACGGCCGACGCCAGCCATCGGATGCTCGTCGCACAGGCTACCGCCGCCACACGCCCCAATCGTCGCGCACGGAGCGCCGGGCGGCGGCGTGCCAAAGGGCAAGCAGAACATCCCGTTGGCGGTGGGCGTGCAGCCCGATCCGGCGGGACAATCCGCCGCGCCGCCGCAGGTGATCGCACACACCTTGGCGAACACCGCGCCGTGGGCCACGCAGAGATTCGACGCACAATCGAACCCGCTCCCGCACGGCCACCCTACGCCCAGCTCGCCGGGTCGCACGCAGAACTTGCCGTCCGCATCGCAGTTGGCGCCTTTCGGGCAACCCGACGCGCAGGCCCGCGCGCAGTAGCCACCGCCCAGAATGCTGGGCGTGCAGACGAGTGAGCCACAGTCCGGCGCAACTTCGCACCGTTCGCCAAAGGCCCGATTTTTCCCGGCTAGGCAGAGGCCCACGACCTGACCGCCAAGCTGGACCTGGCGACACTGGCCAAAACCGTCACAGAAGCCCGTGCACCCGGCAGAGCAGAACCCCTCGCCGCCAGTCGCCAGGCAAAACAACCGTTTAGGACAGGCGAAATCGTTGGCGCACTTGCCGCTCACCGGCGCCGAAGCACGATCTGGCGCGCAGTGCTCGTCGTTGGGAAGGCAGGCGTTGCCACCGGGCCAACTGCCGCAACTGTAGCCGACTGGGCAGGTGTCGTGGCTGGTGCACGGCCGCGCGCAGTAACTGCCGCCGTTGGGCCATGTGAGGCATTTGCCATCACACTCAGCGTCCCCGTCGCACGCGTCGCAGAGCCGCCCTGGGGCGGGCGCCTCCTCGCCGTAGAGCCACCGAATCCCGCGTCGGTCGTCGTCCGCCAGCGCGCGCTGGGCGGCCGTGACCACGAAGTAGTAGAGCGCCGCGTCCCGCTCGCGGCTGAACCCGAGGCCGAGCGCGTGGCCGAGTTGATGGGTCAACGTCGCCTGCAGATCGGCGTTCACCAACGCTGACGCTGAGGCGCTCGTCGAGAAAACGAAGTGCGCTGCGTCGAGCTCGATTCGAACCCGACGGAGCTCCCCGCTGTCAGCGTCGATCCGGAGCCGACCTGTCGGGTTCTTTGTGCGATCTGCGAAGTCCTTGGTCGACATGCGAATGAAGATGTCGAAGCGCGGATCGGCGGCCACCAAGCCTCCCCAGACGAGTTGCGTACCGCCCGGCAACGCCGCATTCCAGTTCTTCATCGCCTTGCGTGTCACCGCGCCGATCTGCGCTGGCGACAACGCGCCATGAGCTCGCGCCTCCACGAACACCGCCACGGCCCGGCTCGGCCATTTGACGGCCTTGCCCTCTTCGTCGCGGAGTGAATCGAAGCCCGGCAGTAGCGCTACGACGAGCGCCGCCACCGCAAGCCATCGGCGCGTCAGCGCGCGTGTGGCGGCGGGGGGGAGTTCAGTCGTGGCGGGACGGTCCAGCATGGGCGTAGCCTAGCGGATGCAGGGCGCGCGAGCCACGTGTGCGTGATCGGTGCTGTGGACGCGGGACTTCCATAGCGTCGAGCTCGAGACCCCCTCGGAACCTCGATCTCAACTCGCTGTAAACTTGGCGAAACCGATGAATTACTTGACCTCTGTCGATGACTCGATAGATTCCGCTTCACCAGTGTGGCCGACCGACTCGGATCTACGTTGTTCCTCAAAGTAGACATGTGTGGCGAGTCGGGGCGTTTTTTTTCAGCGAGGTAGCAAAGCATGAATGGAACCACGGGAGCAGCAGTTCAGGGCGAAGTCATGGCTCGGCCGCGGCGACTCTCCGACGTCTTTCAATGCGCCTTTCGTAGCCGCCGAATGTTCCTGGCGACCTGCCTGGACGACTACATGAACGCCAACGCGCTTCGCGTGAAGTCGATGGTCTGTCACGAGTGCAGCCAGGGCTTCGACAACCGCGAGACGTTCGCCGCCGATGCGGACACTGAAGGCGCGTTGGACGCCGAGATTTGGGGCCGCCTGATCGCCGATTTGGGTGATCCAGAGCCGCCGCCAAAGAAGAAGAAGAAGAAGAAGTGAGCCGAAGAGGGACCCTAAGGTGGCCATCGCTGGCCCATGGTCCTGCGGCTCCTCGTGTTGATCTCCAGATGACACCGTAGTACACGCATCACTGCTACCGCCCACACCCGCTCTTCTAGTGTAGTGCAGGCGTGCGAACGGCGGTCGCGTGGCTCTCGGCAATAGCGCCGTCGGGCGTCGCGGTGAAACACTGTGAGGCGCTCGGTCACGGCATCCGGTCGTAAAGTCCGATCGCGCACCAGCGTTTGGTGCGGTAGCATGTGTGGCGCTCGCAGAGGCGACCACATACAAGGTCTCGCGTGCAGCCAGGGGCGGGGCATCTCCTCCTGGCGAGCAGGTAATCCCGTTCCGAAGTCCGCTTCGACGTAGAGAGTGAGCATGGCGACTGGTAACCGAGCGAGCTATCCCCAGCAGTTTGGCCGCTACTATCTCACCCAGAAGATCGCGATGGGCGGCATGGCGGAGATCTTTCGCGCCAAGTCCGTCGGCGCCGAAGGGTTCGAGAAAGTTGTCGTCATCAAGCGGATCCTTCCGCATTTTTGCGAGGATGAGTCCTTCGTCACGATGTTTCAGGACGAGGCGCGCGTCGCCGCTCACCTCAATCATGCCAACGTGGTCCAGGTCTTCGATTTCGACGAGGTTGAGAACCTCTACTACATCGCCATGGAGTACGTGGAGGGCGAAGACCTCAAGCGCGTGCTGGACGTCGGCACCAAGGAGGGCGAGCCCCTCTCGATCGCGCAGGCCGTCTACATCATGATCGAAGCGGGGCAGGGCCTCGACTACGCGCACAAACGCGAGGTCGACGGCAAGCCGCTCAACATCATTCACCGTGACATTTCGCCACACAACATGATGGTGAGTTACAACGGTGAAGTGAAGATCATGGACTTCGGCATCGCCAAGGCTGCGAGTCGCTCCACCAAGACCCGCGTTGGCACCGTCAAAGGCAAGTGCGCTTATATGAGCCCGGAGCAGGCCCGTGGCAAGCCGCTCGACGGTCGCTCGGATCTATTCGCGCTCGGTGTGTGTCTATGGGAGATGCTCAGCGGCAAGCGGCTGTTCGTCGGTGACTCTGACTTCGAGACGCTCAACAACGTCTTGCGGGCCGAGGTCCCCTCGCTCACAGAGATGAACGCCGAGGTTCCTGAGAGCCTCAACCAGATCGTGCTGAAGTCGCTGGCCAAAGATCGGGACGAGCGCCACAAGGACGTCGCGGCCTTCGTCGCGGAGCTGCGCAGGTGGTTCTACTCGACGGTGCCGGATCCGAGCGCGATCTCCCTCAAAGGGTACCTCCACACGCTCTTTGGCGACCGAATCGACAAGCTGAAGACCGATGTCGCGGCTGAAGCGCAGGCTCTCAAGGACATGCGCACCAATTCGACGATGCGCCGCCCGTCGACCAACAGCAACCAGATTCAGGCGGACGGTGACGAAGCGACTGTCGCCCTAGATACCGGCGCGATGCTGGCGCCCGACGGTGAGGCGACTGTTGCCCTAGACGCGTCGGCGGCCATCGCGATGGCAAATCTGTCAGGCCAAAGCCTCGCCGGATCGCCACCGAAAAAGTCGAACACCGGCCTGTTCATCGGGCTCGGCGTCCTGCTGATGGGCGTGGTCGGCGCGGGTGCGTTCGTGGGCATGGGCGGGCTCGACAAGCCTGCACCCCCGGTCGTCGTGCCGGCGCCGGTCGCGGTGAAGGCCAAGGCGCCGCCGCCGAAGAAGAAGGTCACGGTGCAGATCTCTGCCCCTGGCGCGGTCGAAATCAAGATCGACGGTGAGACGGAGGCGACGTCAGACAAGCTCAGTTTTACCGTCGACGAAGGCGCAGAGTTCAAGATTCTCGCCATCGGTCGCAACGGCGCCAAGAAGCTGCTGCGGCACTCCGATTCGAAAGATGGCGACAAGGTCGTCGTGGTCTTGCCGAAGCCCAAGGTGGAGGTCGTGAAGCCGGTGGTGGTGAAGCAGCCTGACACCATCGTGATCGTTCAGATCGAGCCGGATTCGGCGAAGGTGAAGGTGAACGGCGTCGACGTGTCGCTCGTGAACGGTAACCTCAAAGTGCCCAAGCTCAAGATCGGTGACTCGTTCAAGATCACCGCGTCCGCGTCTGGCTACAAGGACAGCAGCAAGGAGTTTTTCGTAAAGAACAAGCTCGAGACCTTCGAGGTCAAGCTCGAGAAGGAGCGCGCCGCGGTTCGCGTCGTCAAGGCGAAGAAGGGCAAGGTGACGATCAACGCCACCCCGTGGGCCAAGGTCTCGCTCAAGGGGCGCAGCCTCGGTCTCACCCCGCGCAGCGTTGAGCTCGCGCCTGGCAAACACACCTTTGTCTTGACCAAGGGGCAGGTCACAAAGCGCGTGACAGTCGAAGTGAAGTCGGGTCAGACGACGGCGAAGTCCGTCGTGATGAAATAACCGACGCAACGTTCAGCGAAGGCGCGACGGTGGTGCCGAAAGGCGCAATGCGGGGTGTTGACAGCCCTCGTGGCCGCCTGTAGAACCCGGCTCCGCTTCAAAGAAGCGTCGCATTCGCGGGAATAGCTCAGTGGTAGAGCGCCACCTTGCCAAGGTGGATGTCGCGGGTTCAAATCCCGTTTCCCGCTCCAGGCTTCGGCCTGCGAATCCTCTCTGAGAGGGTCACCTAGTTGGATGGTTTGCTGCAGTCGCGGCTCCGCGGGAATAGCTCAGTGGTAGAGCGCCACCTTGCCAAGGTGGATGTCGCGGGTTCAAATCCCGTTTCCCGCTCCAGAAGGTCCCCGAGGATTGCCTCGGGGACCTTCTTTCGTTTCAGGCGGTCTCACGTTTGGCGGCCTTTTTCGCCGCGTGGCGATCTGCGGGTTTGACGCGACGGCCTCGCTCGCCACCCACGATCTCGACGCGATCGCGGCGCCGCCGCCGCCCTAACGACGCGCGCCGCGCTTCATTTGCGTGGGACGCCGCCGCCGTTCGCTCGGCCCTCAGCGCGCCAAAGTGGCCCGCCCGCGACGAATCCCGCTGTGAACGCGCGTAGATTGAAGCCGAGCGACCGGCGCCAACGCGAGGCATTCGCCAGCTGCCGGACACCGGCGACCCGACCCATTCATTGCCGCGCTTCGCCCTGCGGATCTGCCAGAAAGCAGCCCGTCAGAAGCTTTGTCGAACGTGTCAGCATCTGCTTGCCTTCAAGCCCTTGGTTTGCTACGTTTTGTTACTAAGGGCCTTCTGTCTCCGTCCCCCATGGAGTGAAGGTTCACGGGCACCGCAAGCACCCCTGTACCTCATGAAGTTGGAGAAGCAGTCGACCAGACAGGGAATTCAGACGATGAGCCCACACTCATCGCGTGAGTTTGACGAGGTCAAACCGGGCTCCCAGGGCTTGGTCGAATGCAACTTTGGTTCGTGAGTCGGTACTAGATCCCCCACATAGGTTACGCGAAGGTCTGTAGATCCGCCGAGACCTGTCGTTAGGAGGATTGGAATGCGGCATCAGCACAAAACTTGCGTGATGCGACTAGGGCTCGTTGCGGCCCTGTTCGCTCTCACCGCATGCGCTGAAAATCGTCAGCCCGAACCCGCTTCGGGTTTGCTGACTGATTACGCTTCCGGTGTCGACGCGGCCTTCGCCGTCGAGACGTTTCACGCCACAGATCCGTCTTTGACGATCAAGTCGCCCACTGAAGCACAGGTCTTCGTCTACAAGGGCGCTGCCCAGAAGTATCCGGTGGAGATGGTGTTCACCGTCGCCAACCACGTGCTCGGCGCGACTGAGGGCAAGATCCAGTGCTTCTTCGACGGCAACGTCGCGTTTTCGACCTTCAAGGAGACTGACGCAGCCACCAACGTCGTCGTCGACCTGAAGACGCCGGGTATGCACACCATCACCTGCCACCTGCTCAACAAGACCGGCCAACCGGTGGTGAACACCCAGCAAGTTGTGCACGTGCAGCTCAGTCAGCCCTGCGACAGCTCCGCCGGTGCGTGCGACGACGGCAACGCCTGCTCCATCGCGTTCTGCGTCGGCAACTACTGCCAGTACGAGCAGCTCAAAAACTGCTGCAACCACAAGTTTGACTGCTCACAGGGCGAGACCTGCAACAACCCCGGGACCAGCTCGAAGTGCACGACGTGCCAGATAGATAAGGACTGCGACGACGGCAGCACCTGCACCACCGACACGTGCGATCTGTCGGGCGTGAAGGGGCTCTGCAAGAACATCAAGGCGGACCCCGAGTCCTGCTGCTCGTCCGGCGCCGCGGGCGTGCTCGAATGCGACGACGGCCAGCAGTGCACCAACGACAGCTGCGACATCGCCAACAAGAAGTGCAAGCACGAGAAGGCGCCTGGCGTCTGCTGCTCCGATGCCGAGTGCACGACGAAAGACACCTGCTCGCTTGGTACGTGCGTCAACTTCGAGTGTCGCTTCAACGCGAACAAGTTCCGGCCAGATTGCTGCAGCGACGCGACAAATCCGACCTGCAACGACGACTACAGCTGCACGATCGACAAGTGCGCGACCGAGATGGAGAGCGGCGCTTGGAAGCAGTGCACGCACACGAAGGATCCAGCGAAACCGAACTGCTGCGGTAAGTTCAAGCAGACCGAGGAGTGCCAGGACGGCAACGCGTGTACGGGCGACTACTGCGATCCGGTCAAAGAGGAGTGTGTGCACGTGCCGCTGCCGGACTGCTGCGCCAACGACAAGGACTGCAACGACTCGAACTTCTGCACCAACGACACCTGTAAGAAGGAGAACAAAGACGACCTCGCGGGCAAGTGCGAGCACGTGAAACCCGACCCGCTGTGCTGCATCTCCCTAGTGGACTGCGACGACGGCAACTGGTGCACCTACGACACGTGCGATCTCGCCACCAACAAGTGCTCCTTCCCGAAGAGCAACCCCAAGTGCTGCGACGCCAACAGCGAGTGCGACGATGGCAAGACCTGCACCGAAGGTGTGTGTGTGAACCACGGCTGCTCGTTCATCCAGAACAAGTTCAAGCCCAACTGCTGCGACGCCTCGAGTGACTGTAACGACGGTAAGCCTTGCACGATCGACAGCTGCGACACGGTGAACAACCTGTGCAAGTTCGTCGATAATGGCGACACGACGTGCTGCAACGGGCCGGAAGACTGCGACGACAAGAAGTGCGAGACCGTCAACTTCTGCACGGTGAACAACAAGTGCTCGTTCAAGGCGGACTACACCAAGTGCGCCGTCAACTTGGACTGCGACGACAATAACCCGTGCACGGACAACATCTGTGACACGTCGGGCGCCTGCGGCGAGTGCAAGTACAAAGCCACCGCCGGCTGCTGCGTGCTCGATTCGGGCTGCGACGACGGCAAGCTCTGCACGCTGGACAAGTGCGTGAACAACAAGTGCGAGCACACCGCGATCAAGGAGTGCTGCGTCGATGACAAGGACGCCATAACCTCCTGTGACGACAAGAACAGCTGCACGATCGACTACTGCCTCAACAACAGCTGTCGCCACACGCTGCCCAAGAATGGCTGCTGCGTCACCAAAGCGGACTGCGACGACGGCAACACCTGCTCGACGGACACGTGCACCAACGTGGTTGATGGCAAGGGCAGCTGCAGCCACACGCTGGTGGCGGGGTGCAAGTGCGTGGATGAGACCTCGTGCAACGACCAGAACCCGTGCACCACCGACGCGTGTATTGGCGGACTCTGCACCAACAAGGCGATCGCCGGCTGCTGCGAGGACAAGTTCGACTGCGACGACGGCGCGCCGTGTACCACCGACTACTGCGTGTTCAACTACTGCATCCACCCCGAAGTCGGCGGCACCGAGTCGCTGTGCTGCAGCGTGGCCACGCAGGACAGCGACTGCGCGTACCTGAACACCGAGTGCGCGAAGGGTATCTGCGAGACGCAAGCCGACAAATCGCGTAAGTGCGCGAGCAAGGCCGTCGACATCTGCACCGTGCAGATCGGCTACTGCCAGGACTTCTCGACCGGGACGAGCCTCAACGCCATGGGCTGGAACCCGGGCGACGTCGCGGGCGGCGCGAAGGGCAACTGGAAACCCAGCAAGACCGGACTGCTTGGACCTGACCAGTACGCTGAGTTCACTTGGACGCCGACGTTCACCGACTACGACAGCTGCTTGCAGTCGCCTGTGATTCAGGCAGCGGGCTCCAAGAAGATCACGATTCAGTACGACCGGCTCATCGACATCAACAAGTCCGGCGCGACGTCCTTCCGCCTGTTGGGCTCGCTCGACGGCGCGGCGGTGGACTGGACCAAGGCGACGCTCATCGACATCGTGACGCCGACCAAGGATGACGGCCCGGCGACCCTCGACCTGACGCTGCCGCCAGAGCTGACGGGCTCCAACGGCCTGCGGCTCGCCTTCTGTGCGAGCGGCAAGACGACGTTCGACGTGACGCGAATCGGCGTCGACAACGTCTGCGTGGTGAAGGGCTCAAAGCCCAAGATCGCGGCCTGTCCGCCCAATCAGCTGCTGCTGCTCGGGGCCGTCAAGACCATCCCCGTGAAGGCGAAGGACCTCGATACCGACGCGATCCTGAGCTTCTCGCTCGTCAAGGCGCCGAAGTTCGTGACCTTGTCGAGCGCGCTGTACTACTGGCTCGACGCGAGCTGGAACGCGTCGTTGACGATCAAGCCCGTCACCCTCGATGACGTGGGCACGCACGACGTGACCATCAAGGTCAGCGACGGGCTGCTCTACAGCCTGTGTACGTTCAAGATCACCGTGACCTACAACGGCGGCTACTTGGTGTGGCGTCCGAGCGAAGTGCCCGTCGCCGCTGGTAACGCGCTCTACGACGCGGTCGGGCTACACACGACCGCGGTCGTGCAGCACACCGACGACCTCAGCCTGTACACCGACCTGTCGAAGTTCGCCGGCATCTTCGTCACGCTCGGTGTGTTTCCAGACAACCACGTCCTGAACGCAACCGAGGCCGGTCGCTTGAAGCTCTTCTTGCAGCTCGGCGGCAAGCTGTACCTGGAGTCGGGCGACACGTGGTCCTTCGACAGCAAGACCGACCTGCATCCGCTCTTCCACGTCAAAGCGATCGCGGACAACAGCAAGTATGGCGTGACGGACCTCAAGGGCTTGCACATCTACAAGGACATCAAGCAGAGCCCGACCAAGGTCTACAACTGGAGCTACAGCCAGGCGTTCACGTGGAACAACCTCAACGACGTGATCGGCGCTGACACGGACGTGGTCGGTACGCGGGCTGTGCTGCAGTCGAAGGGCGCGAGCGAGACGTTCTGGGCCCAAGTGGCGCATGACAATGCGGCTGCCGGGTATCGGACCGTGGCTTCGTCTGTGCTCTTCGGCGGCGTGACGAAGGATCTCAATGACGCGCCGGACACGATGATCGCCCGTGTCATCCACTTCTTCCTCAACGGCTACGTCGACTGCAACAACGACGCGCACTGCGACGACAGCAACAGCTGCACCACCGACAAGTGTTCGCTGCAGCTGTGCCAGAACATCAACACCTGCACGTGTAAAGCTGCGAACAGCTCGCCGTTGGCGTGTGCAGGCTCCCAGCAGCTGGTCAGCAACGCGGCGGCGTCGACCGCGATCGTGGACGCCTACAGCTGCGACCCGGGCGTGAAGTATGACGGCAAGGAGATCGCGTACACGTTCACCTCGGCGACTTCCAAGCCGACAACGTTGACGATCAGCAACCTGACCAACACGAAGGGCAAGGTGTTCGTGCTGCGCGCCAACGCAGATGGTTCGTGCGCGCCGCTCTCCTGCATCGCGTCCGGTGGCAATGGCAAGATCGAGTTCGCGGCGGCGAAGGGCGTGACCTACCACATCGTGCTCGACGTGCAGGCTGGCGGCACGGCTCAGGCTGACATGGCGATCGGTTGCGGCGCCGCTGAGATCTGCGACGACGGCAAAGACAACAACGGCAACGCGCTCATCGACTGCAAGGACATCAAGTCCTGCTGCGGCGACGCGGCGTGCGGCGAGATCTGCGACGGCGTCGACAACGACTGCGACGGCCAGACGGATGAGGGCTGCGACGACGACGGCGACGACTACTGCGACAGCGGCATCGCAATCGTGGGCACCCCGCCGACCTGCTCGAAGGGCGGCGGCGACTGCAACGACGACAACTCGTCGGTGAACCCGGGCGCCAAGGAGATCTGCTTCAGCGGCAAGGATGACAACTGCAGCGGCGGCAAGGATGAGCAGGGCGCCGTGGGTTGCACCAACTTCTTCACCGACCTGGACAAGGACGGCTTCGGCGCTGGCGCTGCCAAGTGTCTGTGCGCGGCCTCCGGGGCGTACAGCACGAAGAAGGGCGGCGACTGCGACGACGCCAACGTGAAGGTGAAGCCGGAAGGCCAGGCTGAGATCTGCGGCAACGGCCTCGACGACGACTGCAGCGGTTCGCAGAACGACCTGAACGCGGTTGGCTGCAAAGACTTCTTCAACGACGACGACGGCGACGGGTACGGCACGCTCCCGAAGAAGTGCCTGTGTTACGCCGAGGGCTCAGCCAAGACGGACAAGGGCGGCGACTGCGACGACGCCGACAAGGGCAACTCCCCCGGCCTGCCAGAGATCTGCGACGACAAGGACAACGACTGCGACTCGCTGGTTGACGAAGGCTGTGACGACGACAAGGACGGCTACTGCGACAACGATCTCAAGTACGTCAGCATCGGCGGCAACACGGTCGTGTGCTCGACCGCCGCGGAAGGGGCCAGCGTTGTCCTCACCTGCAACCCCGGCTCCTCGATCACAGACATCACGTTCGCGTCGTACGGCACGCCCACAGGCACCTGCAATAACTACGCGATTGGCGCCTGCAACGCCGCAAGTTCGGTTCAGAAGCTGAAAGACGGCTGCTTGGGCAAGACCACCTGCGTGCTCGGCGCCAACAACACGACGTTCGGCGATCCGTGCGGCGGCGTCGGCAAGAAGCTGTATGTGCAGGTTGTGTGCACCAGCGCGAGCGGCACGACCCCGAAGATCTGCCCCAAGGGCCCCGGCGACACCAACGACAACGACCCCAACGTCAACCCGAAGGGCGACGAGGTGTGTGACGGGATCGACAACAACTCGAACGGCACCATCGACGAGAAGTGCGATAAGGACGGCGATAAGTACTGCGACAAAGACGCGGTCGTCGTCGGCGCACCGCCGGTCTGCCCGAAGGGTGGCAAGGACTGCGACGACACGAACGCTGGCATGAATCCGGGCAATCAAGAAGACTGCGCGACGCCGTGGGACGACAACTGCGATGGCGACACGAACGACCTGAACGCCAAGAACTGCACGCCGCTGTTCTTCGACAACGACGCCGATGGGTACGGCACGTCTGACTTCAAGTGCCTGTGCAAGGCCATCGGCAAGTACGTCGGGACGAAGACCAACGACTGCAACGACTCGGATCCGGACAAGCATCCTGGTGCGATCGAGATCTGCGACAACGTCGACAATGACTGTGATGGCGTGGTCGACGAGGGTTGTGATGACGACAACGACGGCTACTGCGACGCCGCGATGAAGTTGGGCGCGCTGGGCGCGACGATCTGTCCGAACGGTACGGGCGACTGCAACGACACCAACGCCAACGTGAACCCCGGCAAGGCCGAGATCTGCGGCGACGGGCTCGACAATGACTGTGACGGCTCGGAGAACGACGCCGGCGCGGTCGGCTGTAAGATGTTCTATGCCGACACGGACGGAGACGGGTACGGCACGACGACGGCGAAATGCCTCTGTGTGGCCGAAGGCACGTTCTCCTCGACCAGCAAGACGGACTGCAACGACTCGAGCGCCGACATCAAGCCAGGCGCGGTCGAGCTCTGCGATGGCAAGGACAACAACTGCGACGGCCAGACCGACGAGGGCTGCGACGACGACAAGGACGGTTACTGTGACGACAAGATGGTCGTAGTGGGTACGCCGACGATCTGCAGCAAGGGTAAGGGCGACTGCGACGACACCGACGCCAAGTCGAATCCTGGTATCGCCCAAGAGGTGTGCGACAACAAGGACAACGACTGTGACGGCGAGGTCGACGACGGTTGTGACAAGGACAACGACGGCTACTGCGACTCCGGCTACTCGGTCGCCAACCCGGCGCCGAAGGTCTGCCTGAAGGGCGGCGGCGACTGCAACGACTACAACAACGACCAGAACCCGGCGGCGACAGAGGTTTGCGGCAACAAGATCGATGATGATTGCGATGGCTCTCAGAACAACGAGAACGCCACCAACTGCACCGATTTCTACTTTGACCAGGACAACGACGGGTACGGTCTGAACGTCAAGAAGTGCTTCTGCGTCGCCGAGGGCTACTTCCGCGCACCAAAGGGTGCGGACTGCGCAGACACCGATGTCGACGTGAACCCGGGGAAGACGGAGATCTGCGCGAACGGCAAGGACGATGATTGCGACGGATCTCAGAACGACCCCGATGCGACCAACTGTAAGGTGTTCTATCTCGACCAGGACAACGACGGCTACGGCCTCGCTAATGTGAAGCAGTGCCTCTGCGTGGCCGCTGACAGCTACACGGCGACCAAGGTTGGCGACTGCAATGACCTCCAGGCTGCGGTGAATCCGGGCAAACCCGAGGTGTGCGACGACATCGACAACGACTGTGACAGCAAGGTCGACACGGGCTGCAATGACGACGGCGACGAGTACTGCGACGCCAACATGACGACCATTGGCTTCCCGAACGTCTGCGTGAAGGGCGGCAAGGACTGCGACGACAACAAGGCGCAGATCAACCCCGGCCACCCTGAGTGGTGCGACGATCTCGATAACAACTGCAACGGGTCCAGCGACGAAGGCTGCGACGACGACGGCGACGACTACTGCGACGCCGGGTTGACGACGGTCGGCACGCCGACGACGTGCACGAAGGGCGGAAAGGACTGCAAGGACGACGATAAGCTCGTGAATCCGGGCATGAAGGAAGACTGCGCGACCACAAAGGACGATGACTGCTCGGGTTCGACGAACGACGAGAACGCGACCGGCTGTAAGAGCTTTGGTGTCGACGCGGACGGCGACACGTTCACCGACAAGAACGGCGCGACGAAGTGCCTGTGCATCGCTGAAGGCACGCTGACAGGCACGAAGGGTGGTGATTGCAACGACTCGAACAAGCTCATCAACCCGGCGGTCATCGAGCTCTGTGACGGTGTCGACAACAACTGCGATGGCGCGGTCGATGAGGGGTGTGACACCGACAAGGACGGCTACTGCGACGGGTCCATGACCACGATCGGTACGCCGTCGATCTGCCCGAAGGGCGGCGGCGACTGCAACGACAGCAACGCCGGCATCAACCCCGGCGCGACCGAGATCTGCGGCAACACGGTCGACGAGAACTGTGACAACGACCTAAACGGTATCAACGCGACTGGCTGCACCAAGTTCTACCATGACGGTGACGGTGACGGCTGGGCTGTGTCCCTGGCGCAGTGCCTCTGCACGCCAAGCGGCGCGTACAAGATCACGGACACGAAGAAGCTCGGCGATTGTGACGACACCAAAGCGACGACCAATCCGGCGGCGAAGGAAGTGTGTGGCGACGGTATCGACAACAACTGCAACGGAACGCAGAACGACCCCGGCGCCACCAACTGCAAGAACTTCTACAAGGACAACGACAAGGACGGCTACGGCGGCAGCTCCGCGGCGTGTTTGTGTGTGGCTGAAGGCGTCTACGTGACGCCGCTGGCCGGCGACTGCAACGAGTCCGACAGCACCGTGAACCCCGGCAAAACCGAGATTTGCGACGGCAAGGACAACAACTGCAAGGGCGGCTCGGATGAAGGCTGCGACGACGATGGCGACAAGTGGTGCGACGCCAACATGGTCACAATCGGACAGCCTGGTGTGTGCCCGAACGGCGGCGGTGACTGCGACGATTCGAAGTCGACGGTTCATCCTGGCGTGACGGAGATCTGCGACAACATCGACCAGGATTGCGACGGCACGGCGGACAACGAGTGCGACGCTGACAACGACGGCTACTGCGACAAGAACAAAACCGTCGTTGGCACGCCGGCCGTGTGCAACAAGGGCCTCAACGACTGCGACGACGCCAACGCGTTGGTGAACCCGGGTAAAAGCGAGATCTGCGACGATGCTGACAACAACTGCGACGGGGTCATCGACGAGAAGTGCGACATCGACGGTGACGGGTACTGCACCAACGCCAAGAGCGTCATCGGGACGCCGAAGGTCTGCGTGAAGGGGGTCGGCGACTGCAACGACAACAACGACAAGATCTACCCAGGCGCTCCGGAAGAGTGCAATGGCATCGATGATAACTGCGCTGGCGGCGCCGACGAGACGTGTGTTGACGGGGACGGCGACGGCTACTGCACGGGCAACGTGTCGGCCAGCAAGGGGTGCCCGAACGGGGGTAACGACTGCAACGACACGGATTCGACGGTGCACCCGGGAGCGCAGGAAGACTGTTCAACGACGTTCGACGACAACTGCAACGGACTGCTGAACGAGAAAAACGCGCTCAACTGCGTGACGTTCTTCGAGGACACAGACGGCGACGGCTACGGCAACGGCACCGGCGGATGCTTCTGCCAGCAGCAGAACAAGTTCACCGCGACTCGTGGCGGCGACTGTGATGAGACGGACGCGAAGATCCACCCCGGCGCGACCGAGACCTGCGACGGAAAGAACAACGACTGCGACTACAAGTCATTCGTTGGCGCTCAGTACAAGGGTGCGCCGATCACCATGAACACCTACTCGTATGGCGGCATGTACCACCTGTTCCGCAAAGAGTACTGGTACCCGAGCTGGTCAGGCGCGACGGTGTACCGCTACGGCGACGACTACGTGCAGAAGGGCAGCCACAGCACCGGTCAGGGCAGCCACATGGGGATCGCGGGCGATCCGCTTGAGGACACGTACTACACCGGTCGCTACACCGGCAGCTCGACGTACGACCGGGTACGCAAGCACCAGGGCATCACATCGACGCTCATTTGGACGGCCCCCTACCAGACGACCTACATGACGGGCGTCACGGCGGATGCCAACGGCGTCTACGCCATGAACTACAACGGCAGCACGGTGTACGTCTTCAACCGCGGCACCGGCAGCAAGCTCAAGCAGTTCAACCTGAGCTACTGGTCGGGTGGGTACACCTACGGCAGCTTCTTCGCGGCCGGCGGCAAGCTCTTCCGCGCGAACTACAGTGACCGAACGTTCTACCGCTATGACATCACCACGGGTGTCTATGACGGCTTCAGCTTCCAGGTCGCGCCGACGGTCTACACCACCGCGTACAACGGTAAAGACGTCTGCGTCAGCGACGGCAGCAGCAACGTCTACTGCTACAACGTCCCAACCGACGGGTCGTTCATGCAGCGGGTCATCGGCGTCGATCCGAAGGGCCAGGGCGGCGGCTTCCACCTCAAGCACAAGGAGTACTGGTACCCAGAGTGGTCGGGCGGCACGGTGCATCGCTACGGGGTCGACAACAGCTACTTGGGTACGTTTGCGAACGGCTTGAGCAGCGTTCAGCAGATCTGGGGACCGGCCGATGAAGACGACTACTACGCCGTGCGTCACACGTCATCGTCCACTACCAGTCGTGTCTACAAGCTCAAGAACAAGAGCGCGACGCAGGTGTGGAACCAGTACGTCACCACCTACATGAGCGGCGTGGCGGCGGACGACAAGGCCGTGTACGCCATGCGGTACAACTCAAGCACGGTGTATCAGCTAAACAAGGCGACGGGCGCCCTCCTGAAGACCTTTGCGCTCTCGGGCGACTACGACTCTCAGTACACCTACGGCGGCCTGGCCGTCATCGGCACCAAGCTGTTTCGCGCGACGTACAGCAACCGCAACGTGTACCGCTACGATCTGGCGACCGGCAAGCACGACGGCATGAAGTTCCGGGTCACGCCCTACGTCTATGGCTCGGCCTACAACGGCACGGAGTTGTGCTACAGCAGCACCAGCGGCCTGCCATTTTGCTACAAGGCGCCTTCTTCGGCGACGACCTACGACCCGGCTGTGGTCGGCGTTGATCCGAAGAGCTATGGCGGTGGCTACCACCTCCAGCGCAAAGAGTGGTGGTATCCCGAGTACACGGGCGGCAACACGTCGATTTATCGCTACGGATCGGACCACAAGGAGATCGGTAGCTTCCAGACCGGCCAAGCCTACATTCGTGGCCTGACGTCGGACACAGACGAGGACAACTACTACATCGCCCAGTACAGCACGACCAGCTCGATCGCTCGGGTGCGTAAGATGAAGGGCATGAGCTCCTCGGTCGTCTGGACCGGCAACACCCAGATCAACTACCTGACTGGCGTCGCGGTGAACGGCGATTACGTCTACGCCGGGCCGTACAACAGCAACTACATCTACGTGTTCAACCGGTCCAACGGCGTGCGTGTCTCGTCCAAGGAGTTCAACTGCAGCGGCACCTCGACGAGCACGAACTACGGCGGCATCGCGATCCACAATAACCTGCTGTACCGCACCTCGGCCGCTGTCGATGTCTCGACGCACAGCCTGACCAACGGCGCGTTTGCCGGTCTCCGCTTCAAGGTGGCGACGCAGCCCTACGGCGTCGCCTACACGGGCACGCAGCTGTGCATCAACAGCACGGGCCTAGAGCTGCCGTACTGCTACGACCTGGACGCGTACGGCACGACCAAGTCGACCGTTTACACGTCAATGAACACCAACTACTTCGGTGGTGGCTATCATCCCTTCCGGAAAGAGTGGTGGTACCCGCAGTGGTCCAGCACGACCATCTATCGCTACGATACGGCCAAAAAGTACATCGGCGCGCACAACTCCGGCATGAGCTCCATGACACAGGTGGCCGGTGATCCGGGCGAAGACACCTACTATCTGGCGCGTTGGTACGGCAGCTCAAGCTCGTACTACTCGTATGTGACGAAGTACAAGGGCATCACGAATTCGGAGGTCTGGACGACGCGCAGCAAGTCCACGCTGAACTACTACCTCTCTGGGGTGGGTGTGCACAAAGACAACGTCTACGTCATGAACTACAGCAGCAACTATGTGTACGCGCTGAGCCGCACCACTGGCGCGCGCGACAGCAGCAAGGACTTCACGTTCAAGAACTACCCTGCGCTGCCGACTTCGTATGGCGGGTTCATGATCACGGGCGATACGCTGTGGCGGACCGGCTACGATCAGAGCGTCTACCAGTTCGAGATCGGCAGCGGCAACTACACCGGCGCATCGCTGACGAGCGGCATCTCGTACCCCTATTCGTCCGCTACCGACGGCAAAGAGATGTGTTTCGGTACGAGCTCAAGCTCCTCGCCGGCGACCTGCATCACCCTTCCGACGGACACGACCAAGCTGATCCCAGCGCGATTGGGCCCGGTGACCCACAGCTACGGTGGCGGCTTCCACCCCTACTACAACGAGTACTGGTACCCGCAGAACGGCACTTCGATCGTCCATCGCTACGACTTGTCGTTCAAGAACACCGGCAGCTTCGACATTGGATTCACCTCGGTGTACCAGCTGAGCGCCGAGAAAGCCGGGAACGAAGTGTACGCCGCGCGGTACAGCAGCAGCTCTAAGTACTCCCGCATCTACAAGGTCGTGGGCGGCACGAGCACGCTGAAGTGGACGAGCCCGTACTTCACCACCTACGTGAGCGGCGTCGCGGTCGGGGACTCCCACGTCTACGCGGGCCGGTACAACAGCGCGACAATCTACCGTCTCGATAAGACCAACGGTGCCTTGGTGAGCACCTTCAACTTGTCGGGCGACTTCTCTGGCTCGGCGATGTATGGCGGCCTCTCCGTCCAGGGCAGCAAGCTCTACCGTGCCACGACGGATCGTTGGGTGTATGGCTACGATCTGGCCACCGGCGTCTCCGATGGGGTGATGTGGCAGATCCCGGTCGCCCCCTACTCGTCAGCCAACAACGGCACCGAGATCTGCTACGGCTCCAGCGCGACGGCGGCTCCCATCTATTGCCACAAGATCCCTGCGGCGCACGTGGACTTCACGGGCCGGCCGCTCGGCATGGACGTCAAGAGCAACGGCGGTGGCTTCCACGCCTTCCACAACGAGTACTGGTTCCCAGAGTGGGCCGGCGGCTGGGTGTGGCGCTATGGCATCAATCAGACGCCGCTCGGCAAGTTCGATTCGAAGCTCAGCTCGACATGGCAGCTGTGGGGCGACAAGTCGGCCGACTACTACTACACCGCTCAGTACACCTCGAGCAGCAGCTCCTCTCTCATCCGCAAGATGAAGGGCAAGACCAGCACGGTCACGTGGACGGCGCCGCCCTTGAGTTCGTACATGACCAGCGTCGCGGCCGACGAGAACTACGTCTACGCGATGAGCTATAGCGGCACCACCGTGTGGAAGCTGAGCAAGACGAACGGGCAGACCGCAGAGACTTTCGCGCTCACGGGCTCGTTCAGCGGCAACAACCTGTACGGCGGGCTGGCCGTGGAGAACGGCAAGCTGTGGCGCGTCGACTCGAGCGGCAACACGTATCGCTACGACTTGACCACCCATGCGTTCGATGGCGTCTCCTACACGATGGCGCTCAGCCCCCGGGCGCTCGCGTTCAACGGAACGGAGCTCTGCGCCTCTACCGGCGCGGTCGGCCAGGTCTACTGCTACGCGATCTACGACGTGAACAACCCAAGCGTTGATGAAGGCTGTGACGACGACGGCGACGGCTACTGCGACACCGACATGATCGTGACCGACGCCGGCGCCAAGGCGACCTGCCCGAAATCGCAACAGACGTGCGACGGTAGTGAGGTCGGCGGCAACTGCTACAAGGCCGTCAACAGTGGCACGACATGGACGCAAGCCGAGGCCGCTTGTGATGCATGGGGCGGCCACCTGGCTAGCGCTGCCAACAAGGCCGAGGCGACGCTGCTCGGGCAGACCGCGCAGTCCGCCTGCGGAAACATCAGCTACTGGCTTGGCTACACCGACGCGGCTTCCGAAGGCGTGTTCCGCTGGACCGATGGTACGCCGCAGGTCTACAAGAACTGGAAGACCGGCGAGCCGACCTCGAAGACGATCCTCGGCAGTTTCACGGGCGGGTCCCTGCTCACAACCTCCCAGATGAGCCAGCTCAACAACTGGTATGGCAAGGCAAATCAGGGTTGGAAGCTGTGCTACAGCAAGTCGAAACACGGCGCGAGCGCCACCACCTTCCACAACCAGTGCAACGGCAAGGGCGCGAGCATCACCGTCATCAAAGCGAACAACGGCTACGTGTTCGGTGGCTTCAACGCGAAGTCCTGGTACAACGGCAGCTACGACAACCACAACACGTCATGGCTGTACTCCCTCACCCGCAACACGAAGCACAAGAACTACCGGTATCCGGAGTACGGCACCTACAACGGCTCAAGCTACGGCCCCACCTGGGGCGGCGGCCACGATCTGCACGTGCCAAGCGCGATGGTGTCGGGCTCCACCGGGCTCGGCCACGGCTATGAGTGCCCAACCGGGTACGGCTACGGCTCAAGCCAGTGTTACGGCTGGCTGCACGGCGGCTCTGGGTCGAGCTTCACCGCGGTCGACGTTGAGGTGTACGTCTTGGACGCCGTGGGCGTCTCTAACGGCCAGGATTACGTGTATTCGGACTACCTTGGCGCTTGGTATGACGCGCCGAACGCGACGAAGCTCAGCTGCTACGTCTGCAAGCGCCCGCTCACGGCGGCACAGTACGGCAAGGGCGACGATTGCGCGGATACAGACGCGGCCCAGAACCCGACGAGCCCGGAGCTGTGCGACGGCAAGGACAACAACTGCAACGGCGTCGTGGATGAAGGCTGCGACGACGACGGTGACGGCTACTGTGATCAGAACATGGTCACCATCGGCGGTCCGGCGGTGTGCGTGAAGGGCGGCGGTGACTGTGACGACTACAACAAGAACATTAATCCCGCAGCCGCTGAGAGCTGCGCGACGCCGTATGACGACAACTGCGACGGCGTGCTCACAGCCATCAACGCTGCCGGCTGCGTCAATCTGTTCTACGATGACGACGGCGACGGGTTTGGCACCAGCAGCTTCCAGTGCCAGTGCCCAGGTGTCACCTGTGGTTCTTCGCCGTACAGCGAGAACTTCGAGAAGAAGTTGGTCGGCTGGTCGCTGAAGACGTGCGCTGCCGGGACGCAGACGACACCAACGAGCTGTGTCGACTACACCGGCACGCAGGGCTGGCAGCACTCTCTCGACGCGACCTACGCGGCGGGCGGGCAGGGTGCGCTGTACTACGGCGACAAGAAGCTCAATAGCTTCGACTTCGGCGCGACGGCTGGCACGGCGACATCGTCGAAGTTCAAAGTCCCGCCGTCCGGCAAGACGTCCCTGAAGTTCTCGGCGTATCTCGGCGTGAACGCGGCGACCACAGAAGACACCTTCGCCGTGCGTGTCTACGAGGCAGGCAAGTACCTCAAGACCATCTGGAGCAAGAAAGACGGCGCTGGGGCGACCTTCAAGGACTCGAAGATCTTGAACGTCGGCGATATGAATAAGATCAACGGCTTCTACGGCAACCCGAACCAGAACTGGACGCTGTGCTACCAGAAGAGCGTCAACGGCAACAGCTCGTCGACGTTCCACAGCCTCTGCAACGGCAAGGGCGCCACGATGACCGTGGTCAAGGCGACCAACGGCTACATCTTCGGCGGCTACAACAACAACTCGTGGTCGACCGCCGGCTATGTGAACACCAGCACGGCCTGGCTGTACTCCGTGACACGAAACACCAAGCACAGCTACTACCGATACCCGCAGTATGGAACGTACAACAGCAGCAGCTACGGGCCCACTTGGGGCGGCGGTCACGATATGTACCACCAAAGCAGCATGACGAGTGGTTCCAGCAACTTGGGCTACACATATCGCTGTCAGTCGGGCGCGAGCTACGGTAACTCTTCGTGTCGTAGCTGGCTCGCGGGCACCAACAGCTGGTCCGTCGCGGAGCTTGAGGTCTACGTGCTTGGCGCGAGCGCCTCCAGCGCTGTCGCCAACCAGTGGCATCACGTGGACGTTGACATGAAGGAGTTCGCGGGCAAGGAGATTCAGGTCGAGTTCTACTTCAACACCGTGAACAACCTGAACAACAAGGGTTTGGGGCTGGTGATCGACAACTTCAGCATCACCGACGAGTCATGCACGAAGTACTCGGCCGCGAAGTCGGGCGACTGCGATGACACCAACGCATCGAAGTACCCGTCGCAGGGTGCTGAGGTCTGCGACGGGGTCGACAACAACTGCAATGGCACCATCGACGAGGAGTGCGACTCCGACAAGGACGGATACTGCGACAAGTCCAAGCCGCTGTTCAGCACCTACGCCTGCCCCAAGACAGGGCTGGTCGCGACGGCTAATTGCACGGTGACCACGCCGACCACCCCTACATGGGACGGCGCGCGCCTCAACGTCAACCACAGCGTGAGCAACTACGGTGCGACCTACCACGAGTTCCGCAAGGAGTACTGGTTCTCGAACTGGAGTAGCAGCACGACCATTTACCGCTATGGCACGGACTTCAAGTACCTCGGCGGCTTTGGTACAGGTACGTACTACTCGATGGATCTGGCCGGGGACAACAAGACCGACCACTACTACAGCGGCAGCCATCACCAGTATCGCGTCTACAAGAAGAGCGGCGTGAGCAGCTCGCAAGTGTGGCAATCCGGCAGCGTCGGCTACGACACAGGCGGTGTGGCTAGTGACACAAACTACGTCTATGGCATGGCGTACAACAGCAAGACGGTCTACGTGTTCAACAAGAGCAACGGCTCGACAGCGCGCACGTTCTCGATGACCGGAACATGGGGCGGCACCCTCTATGGCGGCCTGGTTGTACACAACGACGTGCTGTACCGAGGCGGCACCGACCGCTGGGTGCGAGGCTACAAGATCAGCAATGGCGCCTACACCGGCGTGCAGTTTCAGGCCTCGATGGCCAACTACCAGAGCTTCATTCGCGACAACAAGAAGTACTGCACGTCTGCGACATCCTCGTACATTGACTGCTATGACTTGGTGAAGAGTGAGTGCACGACGGGCGACGACTGCAACGACAAGCAGTCGAACGTGAACCCGCAAGCCGTTGAGACCTGTGACGACTTCGATAACAACTGCGACGGAACGGTCGACGAGAAGTGTGATGTCGATGGCGACGGCTACTGTGCGATCGACAAGGGCGTCGTCGGCGCGCCCAAGGTCTGCACGAAGGGTGGCGGCGACTGCGACGATGCCAACAAGACGAAGAATCCAGGCTCCAGCGAGATCTGCGACGGCAAGGACAACAATTGCGACGGCGTCATCGACCCAGAGAACTCAGCTGGCTGCACCAAGTGGTACTACGACGGCGACGTCGATGGCTACGGTGTGCAGAACAGCTCGAAATGCCTCTGCAAGAAGACTGGGCTCTACAGCACGCAGACCTACGGCGACTGCGACGACAATTGCCAGGACTGCAAGCCGATGGGCACGGAGACCTGTGACGACAAGGACAACAACTGCAACGGCGCCGTCGACGAGGGCTGCGATGCCGACGGAGACGACTGGTGCACCGACAAGATGCTGACGATCGGCAAGCCAAAGATCTGTCCGAAGGGCGGTGGCGACTGCCAAGACGGCTACAAGAGCCGCAATCCCGGCGTGGCGGAGCTCTGCAACAACATCGACGATAACTGCAATGGCATCATCGACGAGAACGCGAGCTCCTTCTGCACGGAGCCGGCGAAGAACGCGACGGCGAAGTGTATCGCAGGCAAGTGCATCAACCAGGGCTGTTCGACGGGTTTCTACGACCTCAACAACACGATGGCGGATGGCTGTGAGTGCAACGGCAAGGACACATTCGAGCCGAACGACACATGTGAAACCGCCGTTCAGATCGGCGGGACGATGTCCGACAAGACGGGTGGTAGCTACGAGTTGTTCGCCGGTATGATGGTTGAGAAGGCCGACATCGACTGGTTCAAGGTGTACGCACAGGACCTGACCGACTCGGGTACGTCGGCCTGCGACAACTTCCGAGTCCGGTTCCGGTTCATCAAGAACCCCAGCAATCGCTACCGCTTCAGCGTGTGGCGTGGCGGCTGCCCGACCGCGGCGTCCTCTCCGGACTATTGGAAGGCATCGCATGGTGTCCACGGCAACCCGACAAGCCTGAAGAAGTACGACAACAACGTCTGCTGTGGCCAGGAGGACTTCAACTGGTTCACGCGCTTCAAGGCCTACACAAGGAACACCTACTCCTCCTACGACTCCGAGTATGGTGAGTGCAACTGCACGACGTCCTACTCGGGCTGGAGCACGCGACCTGGCTATAACTACGGACCCGGGAACGGCAAGGCAGGGCCCTACGGGATGTGGAAGAGTCAGATGAACCCAGGGCCTGCCGGCGACATCTACATGCCCTACAACTCTCTCGGCTACGGGTACGCGAAGACCTGGTGTAACGATGACTCGGCTTGGTTCTACATCAAGGTCTACAAGGCCCAGGGTTCCAACCACTGCGGCGGCTACGTGATGGAGTTCAGCAACGGGGTGTACTCAGGCTCAACTGGGCAGCTTGGCTTCAACCAGGCGAATCAGAACAAGGCGAGCCCGACTCCGAACTAGCTGGCACGCGCACGGACGAGCGCTGACCACTTCGGCGCCGTCGTGAGGGCCTGGGCCGGGACTCGACCCCGAGATCCGAGCCTGTCACACTGCGCTCCTCGCCGGGGTGGCGAAATTGGTAGACGCAAGGGACTTAAACTCCCTCGAGGCCTGGCCTCGTGCCGGTTCGATTCCGGTCCCCGGTACCTCTCCGTTCGGGCCAGAAGGCCGCGCAGTGCTGTCTTTGGCAGGAGCCCAGCGAAAAAAAACCGTTGGAAACTACGGCACTGAAAGAAAGATCCACAAACGGTGGCGAACGGTCGGAAAATCGCTTGACCCTGGAGTCACGCTCCACTAGAAAGCCCCTCCAAGCGGGGAACACCCCTGCTGCGCACACGGAGTCCAGCGCTCCACGTGCATCCCGAGAGGGACAGTTCACGAAGC
>CALGHC010000647.1 GCA_937915965.1 uncultured Myxococcales bacterium | reverse complement strand
GCTCGACTGTCGCCGGCGCGGCCGGTTTCGAGCTGCGTGGGCTTGAGAACCGCCTGGTGGCCGCATGATCTGCGCCCCGAGAGTGCTCGGCCGAGATTTGGCACAGCACGACATCGGCCAGCCCCGAGAGCTCCAGGAACTCGCAGACCAACCGGATGCCCTCGGGACCACGCAGCGTCATCACGAAGATCGCGGCCATGACAAGCCGATGCAGCCAGGCCAGGCCTGTCGGCGTCTCAAGGAACGCGGCCACCTCCGGCGGCAAGGCCAGGCCACGTCGCCGGTCGCTCCAGTAGCGCAAGGTGCTCCTCGGGACCCCGGCCTTCTCGGCCGCGGCACGCTGAGTGCTACCGCGACGCCGTGCCTCGTCAAACGTGAGCAGGCTCGATGCGGCATCGGCACGATCGCGTCGAGGAGAAGATGCACTTGGGTCAGCGGTGGGATCGAGGTACTGCGACGGTTGCGACGGCATGGTCTGGTCTCCGACAGGGCGTTTTGCATCCCCGTCATACCGGACCCGGCCATGCCTTCGCTCAACTTGTCGCCGTCAAGCACATCGCTGCACCCCGTCGAGACCACCTCACACGCGCCGCCGGCGTGAGTCCGCCGCGGTCGACCAGTTCCTCACTTTGGGCGGAACGACGACCGAGGCCGTTGTACCACCGAGATCGCGCCGGGGTCCCCCTCAGCACGGCCCCGGATAGGCCTCGTTGACGCAGGCGTGCAGCACCAGCTTGCCGGTCCCGGCTTCCAGCCCCGCACCGCCGAGCCCCAGCGGCCCGAGGGTGCCCTCGAGGCGCGAGGCGACGCTGTCGAGGTGCACGGGCACGTTGGCGGTCGCGCCGGTCGGGACGTGGGTCACGGCGAGCTCGAAGTCGAGGAAGCCGTCGCCAATGACGAGTGCGGTTGCGTCCTGGTCGGCGAGGTGCCAGTCGGCGGTGGCGGGGACGCCGTTGATGTGCAAGCGCCAAGTGGTGGTGGGCTCGTCGTATTGGATCTCGGCGTGGGCTTGGAGGGTTTCGGTGGCGGTGGTGGCGGGGAGATCGATGGCGAGGCGATAGCGGCCCACCAATCCGGCAGGGGTGGTCTGGAGGCAGTACGGCGGGATGTATCCGGGCTCCTGGAACTCACCCAACATCATCAGCCCGCCCATGTGAGGCAACCCTGCCGACGGCAGTGTGAGCCTGCCCCAGATCCAGATGGCGCGCCTCGCGGCAACGCGAACGCACCAGTCCGCCCAAGTTCCCGGTGCAGTGGCCCAACAGGCAGCCCAGGTCGGAAAGTAGTCCGAGTCCGTGCTCGTACGCAGCGCGCTGTGGACTGGGTCGTAGCAGTCGGGCCCAATCCCCAGCTCATGGTGCACCCCCGCCAACGTCGGCGGAGAACAGTAGCCCTCTCCGGGCAGCTCGACGCAGGGTTCCGCGCCGGTTCCGACTTGGAGAACGCCTCCGGTCTTCCCCCAGACTGGCACGGAGGCCGTCACCAACGGACCGAGCGAGAGAAGCTCCTCGACGAGTTCGTCCACTGGCAGCACACATGCAGAGACGCAGCGGTCGGTCTGCTTCGACTTGCAGCCAGCGGGCAGGACGATCCAGGGGGGGTAGTGAGGCGACTTGGTCTGAGCGTCAGCCGAATCGTCGACCTCGCCACCACCACAGCCTTGCAGCGTGCAGCAGCCGAGCAGAAGCAGGGCGAGGGCGCTCGCAACGTTTCCGATCCCGCGTCGCGCCACCGTGTCTTCGGCGGCAGGCGCCTCGCGTCGCCCGGTAGCGCGCGGTGCTTCCTTGGCAGGCGCGCGCTCTGGGCTCAGGGGGGCGGGCGTCATCACGGCACCTCCTCAATCAGGACGTCGTCGAGGAAGAGCTGACCCGCCGGTCGACCGGCCAGGACGAGCGCCAGGCCTGTCAGCTTGCCGTTCCCCAACTCCGGCCGAGCCGCAAGGAACGCGTCGAGCGGGATACGCAGGCTCCTCATGACGGCCTTGGGTCCCTTCGCCGGGTAGGGGATGCGCCCGGCCGCGCCCAGGCGAACGGCCCCGCTCACGCCTGCAGCGTCGGACACCAGCCACAGGAACGCGTCCAGGTCCCGTCCATGCTCCAGATCTTGCTGGGCGTCGGTGCCCTGGGCCACCCGCAGGGACACCTGGGTGTTGCCACCCGAGTCGAAGTCCTGGAGCGGCCAGAAGTAGCTCGGCGCGCTCGCCGCGGGGCCCGATGTCTCGACGAGCCACGTCAGCCGCAAAGCCGATGCTCGATCCAAGACGCTGTACTTCGCAAAGCCCAAGTCGACGATCTTGGTGTCCAACTTCGCTCCGCCGGGGCTCGCGGCGCCGCTGGACTTCAGGTCGAAATCTGCGACGCCGAGGACGACCGGGGGGCTGCCTTCGTGTTCGAGGACGACTTCGTGGCTCCGCACGACTTCGGGGAGAACCTGGCCCCAGAGGTAGCGCTCGGTCGGTTCCTGGCTGGCCTGTGCCTCACCCGCTGCCTCGACGAGGAACGCGCCGATCAGAGCGCGGGCGGACTCCTGATGTGCCGCCGTGCTGGCGGGCGTCGGCAGCGGGTCCACGACGAGCTTCTTCGCCTCTTTGTCGTCGAGGCCGTGGACCCATGCGTCGTTGAACGGGTTGTGGCGCATCCGAAGGCCCCAGGCCAATGATTTCGGGCCTTCGGCGTCGCCGTAGATCATCTCTCCAAGCGTCGTGATTTGCCCGGACGCCTGCGTCATGTCCCGCCCACCGACGATCTGCAGGTACGTCGCTCCCTTCAGTCGACGCAACTCCGGCTCCACATCGAAGACATTCATGGGAGCGATGCTGGCCACGGCTGCGACGGAGTACTCCGGCTCCTGCGTCCGAACGAGGTGCTGCGCCAGAACAGCCGCCTCCCCGGACATCGAGTGTCCGACGAAGCAGATGCGCCGCCGGTCCACGACGCAGGGTAGCTGGCCGGCTTCGTAGCTCGACGTGATCTTGCTGTCGAGAAGCTGCAGTGCGCGGACATACGTGTGGGCTCGCATCCACTGCACTTCGCGCTCGTTGCATCCGCTCTCGCCACCCACTCCCTCGGCTGTGAGCATGAACTTGGTCGTGAGCCCGCTGATGTCCGTTTGCTCGAAGTGTGAGGAGAGCGGAAGCTGAGATGCGTTGATGTCGTCGAAATCGACTGCAAATACCGCGAACCCGTGCCGCGCCAGGTGCTCCGCCAGGTACGCATAGCCAAGATGTGAGTCCTGCTGGACCTGGGCGTTGTAGCTCGCGTATTGCCAGTTCTTCGCTGGCGTCGAGAATTCGCTCTTGACGGAGCCGGCGGGCACGACGACCGAGTAGCAACCCGGTAGCGGCTTGCCACCATCTACAAACATCGGCGCCGTCTTGAGCCAGTGTCCTGGGCCGCCGCCGGACTCTATGAACTTGTTGGCAATTGCAGGCACGTAGCCTGGCGCGATGAGCACCAAGGGCAGCGATGGCGGTCCGGCCGAGCCGGATTGCACGACAAGTGCCGACGCCGGGCGGTATAGCCTCCCCTGAACCTGGACCTTGATCGTCGACTTGACGCTCGCAAGCTCGTCCTTGCCGGCATTGAACTCGCCAAGGGCGATGTCCTCAACGTGTATTGCTGGCACCTCCTTCCCAAACGGCGCCCCCGGATGCGACGCCCCCGCGCTGGTGATCGGCACCACCCGCGCGCTCGCCCGCACCTGCCGCGGCGTGCACAGCCGCGACGTCACCCACACCCGGTCCGCGCCCTTCACCGTCGCCGGCACCGGCGCCGTGTCGACCCACACCAGCGACTCCGCTGCGCAGGTCCAGCCCAGCACCTGCGCGGCCTCTCCCGTCTCGCCGCCGGCGTAGACCGTCACCAGCGCACCAGGCGTCACGCCAGAGACCAGCACGCTGCGGTCGCCGTACGCCACCGGCTCGATCAGCCGAGGCGGGTAGGGGCGCGTGCGCTGCTCGACCGCGATCGCCACCGACGGCGCGCTCGTCACACCGCCGACGCATTGCACGGCCACCACCGACTCGGGTACCGCGAGCGCGGCGTAGAGCGGCACCCGCACGCTCGGCCCGTTCTCTGCCCAGACCCACTTGCTCAGCGGCGTGAGCTTGCCGTGATGGGCTGCGTACACCCGCGCCCACGCCCCAGGGTGCAGGTTCGACACCTGCACCGCCGCCTGGCAGGCCACCATCGGCGCGATGATCGTCGGCGGCACCACCGGGTGGATCGCCTCGAGCACCGCGAGCTCGTTCGACCACCGCGACCCGAAGCCGCACGGTCCGTCGCCCTTCAAGTCTGCCTCCTGCCGCAGCCTCACACCCTGTCCGCCAACGAGCGGCAGTGCAAGCGGAATCGTCATCGCAGGTGCGTCGACCGGGACCGGGCCCCACTGCGCCGCCGCCTGCCAGTCGCTCGACCCGGCGGCGAGGATCTCGACCCACAGCGACGCACCGGGCCAGAGGTGCGTCGCCGCGAGCTGCTTCGCGGCAGCGACCAGCGACAGCGAGAGCTGCGGCGTGTGATCCGCCGGCGTCGCGGCCACGACGGTGACCAGGTCGCTCTGCGTCGGGATGTCGTTCTCCTTGCGCTGCTGGCCGGCCCACACGCGGTCACCAGGGAGCAGTGTCACCGTCTCGGCGCCGCTCACCAGCCGCTGGCTCACCGTCGGCTCGCAGACGTCGAAGGTGCCGAGCTGATCCGCGGGAGCGTCCGCGTGCAGCACGAAGATCAGAAGCTTCGCGCCGGGCGCAAGCCCCGTCACCGTCACCCGGTCCTGGCATGCCAGCACGGGCTCGACGATCCGCGGCTTGGGCAGAGGAAGGAGCCGACCCCGTACCAGGCAACTGGCGGCCGCGCTGGTCGTGGCGAGGTCGAGCGGCGGCTTCTGCTGCCAGGCGTACAGCGCCTTGACCGCTGAAGCGTCCACACCCGACCAGTCGAGCGGCACGCAGACCTTGCCCGCGGTCCCGCCCGGCGCCAGGCCGAGCAGGACCCCGTTCGCCCGTACCTGGACGGTCGCGCCGGGGACCACGCCGGTCACCGCGACGCAGGAAGCGCCCGGGTCGACCGCCTCGGGCAACACCGGCGGCGGGAGGGGTTGAGGAGCTTTGTCGACGCGCACCGCCAGCGACCATGCGGTGACGGCCGCGGGCTGGGGCAACGTCCCAGGACCCGGGACAGACCCGGCTGGCACCGACACGAAGAAGGGCGCGTGACCGGCGATCAACCACTGGCCCTCGTGCTCTGCCAACCCACCGACCTTCAGCGTCATCGATGCGCTGGTGATCGACGTCGACCACTTCGGCGCGCCAAGCGGTAGCCCGGTGTCGGAGTAGACCACCCAGAAGCCGACCCGCCAGGGCTGCTCGTCCGGCGGCGCGACGTGCAGCCCGCTGACCTCGATGGCGGAGGTCAGGTTGGTCAGCGGGCCGTGGAGCAATGGGGGCAGTGGGGGCATGGGCACCTCCCGGCGTGGCGGGCAGACGTCCTCACGAACGCCCGCCACACGCCACACGCCGAACTCTGGGCCGGCCGCGCGCTGTGCGGCCGCCTCTCGACCGGTGCTCGGGCGCCGCTAGTCGAGCAGGATGAGGGCGACGCTGATGGTGAACTTGAAGACGGAGCCGGCCGTCACCGCCTGCGTCGCCTTGAGCCGGATGCTGACCGCCGGGCCGAGAGAGACGAGCTCGGCCGTGTTGTGGACGTAGCCGGGCACGTTGCTCGTGGTCAGGGCGAGCGAGACCGAGCCGCGCGACGTGCTGTCGCGGAAGCGGCGGCTCAGCTCGCCGCTGTCCGGCCAGACGCTGTGCAGTTGCACCTCGGCCTGACCATCGGCCGAGCCGCCGACGTACTCGGCGTCGTGCGCCTTCAGCGCGAGCACGGCGAAGCGGTGACTCGAGGTGTCGATGATGCCGCCAATGTCCAACTTGACGTCGACTCCGCTGGCCAGGTTGCTGAAGTCGTACTCCTGGTGGCTGACGATGTTGATCTGCATTGCCTGCTCCATGTGCCGCCGAGGGTTCGTACGAGTGCGCTGGCGGCCTGACTACGCGAGTCTCCCCCCCCCCCTGTTTCGGATGTCAATGACTTCTTCTTGAGAGGGCGTGTCGGGTCGCCCCGGGCAGTTGCCCGCCCGGGGCTCCCGCGGATCCGGACGTGCGCAATTCGCGCATCCGGCTCTTCAGGTATGCATTCGCTGCGTGTGTCAGGCG
>CALGHC010000646.1 GCA_937915965.1 uncultured Myxococcales bacterium | reverse complement strand
CCGCAGGCTTCTTCGCAGCAGGCTTCTTCGCGGCAGGCGTCTTCGCGGCAGGCGTCTTCGCGGCAGGCTTCTTCGCGGCCGGCGCCTTGGCTTGCGTCCTCTTTGCCGGCGGAGTCTTCGCTGCCGGCTTCCTCGCCGCGGGCGTCTTCGCCGCCGACTCGGGCGCTGCTTGGGCCACGACGGCAGCAGCAGCGGCCTGGCTGCTGCCCGAGAAGTGATCCTCAAGGAAGCGCTCGACCCGACCAATCACCTCGCCTGGATACTCCAGCAGCGAGTAGTGGGTGCCGTTGCGCACCACGAACGTCTCTGTCTGGGGCACTCGATCCTCAAACGCGTGACGAACCGACGCCGGCGTCATCGCGTCGCGTGAGCCTGCGACGAGCAGCAGCGGCTGGTCGATCTGGTCGAGCGCCAGGGCGCCGTCGTGGTCGTGGAGGTGGCCCATGATCTGGTGGTAGACACGAAAGTCGAGGTCCTCAAAACCCTGCGCGATCGCCAGGAACACCTCGCGATCGAGACGCTGATCGGTCAGCCCGAGGCGCTCGACCAGCGGCAGGAACCACGACTGCTTGGTCGCAAATCGAACGATCGGCGGCATCGTCGGTGCGAGCCAGATCGCCACGTCGTTGAGGTGCGGCAGCAGGTGCCGCGACAGGGGCCACTGGAACGCGGTCTCGAAGATGCGGCCGTAGGTCCCATTGATCAGCACAAGCCCGTCGACCCGAGGACCGAGATCGGCGGCCGCCTGCACGCAGACCTGCACGCCCATGCTCCAGCCAAAGACCAAGGCGTGATCAAAGCCGGCGGCGTCCATCACAGCGCTGAGATCCGCCACGTGGTCCTCGACGCGCAGGTGGCTGATGTCGGCTGGTCGATCCGAACGGTAGAGACCGCGGTAGTCCCACGAGGCAAAGCGACAGTGATCGCCGAGCGCCCGCAGCAGGGGTGCCCATGCGAGCAGCGTGCCACCCAGGCCGTTGGCGATGACGACGTTGAGCGAGCCAGTGCCATACAGCTGCATCTCGAGGCGGGTGCCGTCGAACGCCTCGATGTCACGTCGGTCAAAATCGGGCAAGGCCATGCGTCTCCTCCTGGTAGCCACGGGCCAGCCGAGCGGCGGCCACACCGGCGGAGGATGGGCGGGACTCCGCGCTCGGGTCAAGGGACCCCGACCAACGTCCGCGTGAGCGCTGAGAGCCTAGACCGAGCGGCCGATCCTTCGTTTTCAGATAATTTCATGCTTTTTGCCTTGCGGGTTGATCTAGAACGTATACCTTCCCCCCAGGCAGCAATGCCTCGCGGCCGGGGAGGGGCCGGGATTGCTTAGCTGACACGACAATGGCGGAGCGCCGGCTCGGTCAAAGAAGTGGGTCCTGGCGGGGCCCACAGCGGTCGGGTCTAGCGAGGCAATCGCTCAGCAAGTCCAGAACGCGAACCCAGACGGCCGCTCCTTGCGGCACCGCTCGGCAGCGACGCTGCGTACGACGAGGTGAGGATGTCACGGGACAATCGACATATCTGGAGAGCCGGCGCGGTCGCCGTACTCCTGGTTGCCTTCTTCTTCGTGGTGCGGCTGCTGGCCGTCCCGGACAGCTGGCAGGAGCTCGGGCCCTACCGGGGCGACGCCCTGCGCGAGGAGGCGGCCCGCAAGCCTTTGATCCCCTCGGCCAGCGAGTGTGCCGGGTGCCACGCCAAGGCGGTCGAGAAGCAGGCCGCGGGTAGTCACGCCGAGGTGCTCTGCAAGAACTGCCACGACGTCGCTCGACAGCACATCATCGTGTGCACGAAGGCCAAGACAGCCGGGACCGCCGACGCGTGTGTCGCTCCGGCCGCCAAGGTCGACGACCTCAAGACGGGTTGGGACATCGACGCATGCCGGACATGTCACCAGAAGCGGGTCGGACCGCCGGCGGGACACCCGATGATCGATGTCGCGAGCCACCTCGACGAGATGGGCGCCGACGAACCGGACAGCCCGACGGTCTGCAAACAGTGCCACCAACCGCACTCGCCCGCGGACGAACCCGATGAGTCAGATGAATCGGATGAGTCGAACGACAGTGGCGACGGCGACAGCGCCGACGAACCGACAGCCGCTACGCCGACATCGGCGACGCCCGGCGCCACCGACGATGACGAGGAGGACGACGATGAGTAGCTTCCAGCGACGCGATGCCAACGCTGTGCCCGGCGCGCCGGAGACGGCCACCAAGGAACGCAGCGTTGTGGTGCAGCCCACGGTCGAGGAGATCCTCGCCGCCAGCCGCGAAGACAGCAAACCGGGCAGCAGCCGGCGCGAGTTCCTCTGGAGTCTGGCGCGCACAGTGGCGGTCGGCGGACTGAGCCTGACGATCTTGCCGGCGCTGGTCGAGGCCGAAGAGGCCGACCCAGCTGCCCCGGGCGCAGGCAAGCGCAAGGAGCGCCTCTTCGGCTTCCTGGTGGACACGACAAAATGCATCGGCTGCACCCGCTGCGTCGACTCGTGCTGCAAAGAGAACAACGTACCCGAGGGGTACCTGCGCACCTGGGTCGAGCGCTACGTCTACTTCGGGGCGGACGAGATCAAGGTCGACGGCCACAGCACAACGGCGCCGTACAACCACAAGCCACTGAGCGAAGAAGACCAGAAGCGCGTCACGCAGGCCTTCTACGTGCCCAAGCTCTGCAACCACTGCATCGACACGCCTTGTGTGCAGGTCTGCCCGGTCAACGCTTCGTACATCACCCCCGAGGGGGTTGTGCTGGTCGACCCAAAGCAGTGCGTCGGCTGCTCGTACTGCATTCAGGCTTGCCCGTTTGGCACGCGCTTCATCAACCCCGAGACCAACTCGGCGGACAAATGCACCTGGTGCTACCACCGGACCTCCAAGGGGCTGAACCCGGCGTGCGTCGAGACCTGCCCGACCGGAGCGCGCAGCTTTGGCGACCTCAATGACCCCGAGAGTGCGGTGAGCAAGGCGATCGCGACCCAACGCGTCGACGTCTTGAAGTCCTACCTCGGGACCCGTCCCAAGACCCGCTACATCGGCCTCGCAGCCGAGGTCGTGTAGGGAGGAGAGAAGATGGAAGCTGCTGATATTCAAGGATTCGTTTTCCCGAACGCGCGTGTGGCCTGGAGCCTCATGATCGTGCTCTACCCCTACATCACCGGCCTCGTCGCCGGCGCCTTCATCGTATCGGCGCTCTACCATGTTGGCGGGGTCAAGGCCCTCAAGCCTATCGCCCCGTTCGCGCTGGTGGCGTCGTTTTGTTTCTGTGCCTTCGCGACGTCGCCGCTGCTGCTGCACCTGCACCACCCAGAGCGGGCGTTCAAGATCCTGTTCACGCCAAACTTCACCTCGGCGATGTCTGGGTTCGGCTTCATCTACTCGTTCTACATGATCATCCTCGCCGTCGAGATCTGGCTGGCGAACCGCGCGCACTTCGTCGCCCGCGCGCTGAGGTCGAAGGGCACCGAGCGAATGATCTGGTCGGCGCTGTCGCTC
>CALGHC010000645.1 GCA_937915965.1 uncultured Myxococcales bacterium | reverse complement strand
CCGCGGCATGGTGCTGATCGTGACGCTGTTGATGATCATGATCCTGGCGGCGCTGGGCAGCGCCGCCATCGTGCGCACCTCGTCGTCGATGCACGACGGCGCGACCTACCGCATCGAGCGCGCGGTCTTCCGAGTCACCGAAGCGGGCACGATGGCCAGCGTCAACCTCGCGGCGCAGATGCAGGATCGGTTCAAGGAGTATGCGAAGTCGCGCAGCAACCAACTCACCGACCTGGATATGGGGACCGGCTTGCTCGATCTGGCGCTCGACGGTTCATTTGGTCGCGAGCTCGTCGCCCTCGGCGATCCGCGCTTCGCCACCGAGATCGAGCCCGCCGAGCTGAGCACGGCGGTGCCGGGCTTCGATACTGCTCGCTATTGCTTCCACACGTACCAGTTGACGACGGTGGCCGACATCGGTGTCGGCACACCGACGACCCTGGGCGAGATGTTGACCCAGGGCCAGTCGGGGATCGCCGCGCAGATCACCGTTGGGCCAGTGCTCTGCGGCCGGTAGGGCCGCCGGACCGCTGGCGCGACGACGCGCAGCGGCGAGACGCCCAGGAGCGAACGGGAGTGAACAGGAGTGAACAAGATGACCGACACGACGCAGAGCAGATTGACCCACGCAGGTCCCGCCGCCATTGCGGACCGCGCGGCGCCGGTCCGCAGCGTTGGCCGCCGGTCTGACCAGGGCGCGCCTCGATTCGCTGCGGAGCTCGCCAGCGAAAGCGGCGCTGATTGTGGTGCTAGGGCGCCATGTTCGAACCAAACGTTGCTCTCTGCGGCGGTTCCGCAGAGAATGACAACCAGGCAGGGGTGTGTGCTTCAGGGTACGAAGGTGGTCGACTGGGGGGAAGACCATTGGAGTGCTCTGGAACGGTACACATTCCGGCGCCTGCGGATGCGGTGGCCGCGATCGGTGCTCTCGGGGGATCAGCGCCGGACGCGGTCATCGCGCCGTAGGAACTTCGACTACCGCCACTCAGCCGTCACGGCCTTCCTCGCCCTACTGATCCTGGTGCCGGCCCCTGCGTGGTCGCAGTCCGCGACCAGCGAGAACGTCGTCCTGCCCGAGATCCTCTTGGTCGTCGACACCTCTGCGTCGATGCAGTATCGCCTCGGTTCGGACGAGAAGCCCTCGTGCGTTGGCCAGGACGAGCGCTCGCGCTGGATCGCCGCGCGCGAGATCGTCGCTGGGACCTTCTCCGGTTATAGCTGCTCGCAGGTCACGTTGGCGGCGACGCCCGACATGACCAACCCGCCCGCTCAGACCAGCGGCGCGACGGAGTGCATTCCCGGCGTGGCTCACAACATCTCGGATACCACCGAGGTCGAGGTGGGCGCCAACGGTAGCTACGACTACTCGGGTACCGCAACCGCAGCCCCCGTCCTGAAGGACTTCGGACCGACCTATACGAGCCGTACGGCCGCCTGGCTGACGGTCGACCTGTCGAGCGTGGCTACCACCGATTCGTGGCTCTCGGGCTCCTTGACGCTGACCTCGCTCAGCACGCCGGCTTCGGGCGTGCCGCAGTGGGCCTATCTGGTTTGGCACGATGCGGATCCGGCAGCGCAGACTGCCACCGATTTCCTCTGCGATGTCGAGGGACCGCAACGCACGGTCGTGTCACTGCCGACGCTGGTGCCCTTCGGCGCGGGAATCAAGACGACCTTCACCTTCTCGCCCGCCGCCCTCCTCAACCTGCGCACTGCGGCGGTCGGCGGCCAGACGAGCTTCCATTTCGCGATCGTCCCCGGCGCCTCGCAGATCAACGGCGGTTGCAACCACGTGTTGGGCACCCCGACGAACCAAAGCTTCATCTGGCAGACGGTCGGTGCGGCCAGCGCCTCCGAGCGACCTGTCGTCAGCCTTGAGGTTGGCAAATCCTGTCCAAGCGAGGGTCCATCGGTTCACACGGACGCCAGTGGCAGCCGCGGCAACGACGGCCTGATCGACCTGTACGGCGCCGCCGCGAAGTTCGCGCTGCTCACCTTCGACAACCGGATGAGCACTGCCACCGATGCGACTGGCGGTTGGTCGTTTGGCGCCACGACGAGCTCGGATTGGGGCACGATCAACCATGGTCTGGCGGACCCGCTCAGCGCCGCCGGGCCGCCGAGCGTGCCGATCACGCGATCCGACACGACCATCGCCCGCGGCCTCACCCGCTCCGCCATCATCGGCTCGCTTGCGGCGATCCAGCCGGCGGGTGCGACGCCCCTCGGCGCTCTGCTCGAGGACGCCGTCGCGTATCTGGGGCCAGGCACCTACAAGGATCCTCACTTCCAGAAGATCTCCGACGATCCCATCGCCGGCGACCCGTATTATACGTGCCGGCAACGCATGGTCGTGGTCCTCACCGACGGCGGCGCCAACCTGCACGACTCGCTGACCGCGGACGGTCGCTCTGAGGCAATTCAGGCTGCCGCGTCGTTGAACGCCGACGGGGTCAAGGTATTTGTCGTCGCGGTCGGTCACCCCGCCGAGTCCGATTCAAGCGGACCGACCTCGCTTGATTTGGATTTTCTTGACGATCTCGCGGCTGCGGGCGGAACCGGCGCGGCAATCGTCGGCTCGACGCCCGCCGCGGTCGCCGCCGTCCTCGGTCCAGCCATCGCCGAGACCGGCACCCTCGGCCAGGTCCTGACCCGGCCGCTCTACACGACCTCGACCGGGCTCTTCACTGATATCCAGCACGGCTTCCAGACGCAGAGCGTCTTTGACGTCAAGGAACCGCTGCGCACCACAGGGTTGTTCGAGCAGCGCCTGTACAGCTGCGATTCCCAGTGCAAGAACGCGCTCGATCCCGGCGCCGCCCAGGTCTGCGCGGTGATCGACCTGAGTGATCGATTGCTGAGCCGCACGCTGGCTCGCCGCTGGCTGACCCACACCGACGCCATCCTCGTCGACCTCAGCGACAGCTACCTCACAGCCGACCACCTCGGGATCTCGAATCTGGGTGTCGGTCACCGCACCGTGCGCGACGTTGGCGGCAACTGTACGACGGTCGTCGGCGCCTACGATCTCACCGTGAACGGCGACCGCGAGGCCTACCGCAACCACGTGCTGTCGACGCTGAAGTCGGAGGCAGGCACCTGCCGCGAGGGCATCGCCCTGGGCGCTCCCGGCCGGGCTCAGCCCACCTTGCTGGAGCCGGCCAGTCATCAGGCGCTGCGCGACCCCAGCTGGTCCGTCTACGCAAACGTCACCACGCCCGCGTCCGGACCGTACTCGGCCGGCAACCCCGTCGGCTCGGCCAAACGACCGACGATGCTCTTCACGTCCACACACGACGGCCTCTTGCACGCCTTCCGCACGGACCGCGATCCGACCATCACCCTGCAGGACAATCTGGTCGCGGGCGATGAGCTCTGGTCGTTCCTGCCACGCTTCAATCTCCAGCGGATTGCCCAGCTGCGACTCGTCTCGGATGCGGACGGTTCCTACCTCGGCGGAGCGATCGCGGCCCGTCACGTCTTGCTGGAGCGAGACAGCTCCTCGCTCCCCAACACGGCGCTGAACTGGCGGGCCGTCGTCATCGCAGCCGCGGGTGAGGGCGGAGCGGGCTACGCTGCGCTGGACGTCACCTCGCCTCAGGCCCCCACCTTGCTGTGGGAGATCACCCCGAACGGCCACTGCTGGGGTCAGGGAACGGTCTCGTCCCTCACCGGGCCCAAATGCCTGAACACGACGACGTTCATCGACATGGGGCGATCGACGGCGCGACCGGTGTTGGCCCAGCTCTTCTTCGAGAAGAGCAGCGTCGTGACCGAGCGGTCTGTGGCGATTATCGCCGGCGGCAAGCCGCCGAACCTGTCCAGCGTGACCAATCCGGGCGTCGACGGCAACGGCGAGCGCGTCGTGTGGGTCTTGGACACTTTGACCGGCGACGTCATTCGCCGCTTCAGCGCCGGCGACATGGTCACGACCGGGATCACCACGACCATCACCGATCCCGACGACCTCGGCACCTTCTGGAGCGAGCCAGCCTGCTTTGACAACGGTCCGGGACAGATCACGACGCGCTGCTTCATCGGCGACTCCAAGGGGATGCTCTGGCGCATCGATCTGAGCGCAACCGACCCCGACGATTGGGAGATGGTCTGGCTACACGACGCCTACTCTGGTACCGACACGCCGGCCACCTGGGTCCGTGCCCTCGACAACGCCGAGCGCGTGCCGGTGCTATCACCACCAAGCATCTCTCGCGGTTTCGACGGAAGTCTCATCGTCATCTACGGCACCGGTGGTGTCGACGACGCCGTCTCTGCGACCCGCCGCCACCTCGTCTACTCACTCACGGAGACCTTCGTGCTTGCCGACGACGGCACGGCCAGCACGGTCACCGCTGCGCGCAACTGGGTCACGGTCTTGGGCGATACCGAGCACTTCGTCGGACCGCCGTTGGTCTTTGCCCGCAACGCCTATTGGACCACGTACGCGATCGCCAGCGACGGCGCCTGCACCATCGGTGCCGCCTGGGTATGGGGCGGCCGCTTTGACAAGCCGGCCTCCGTCTCCGATCCGACCGACATCCGTGGCGCATTCATCAACCCAGCCGATCCATCCAGCTCTGACGCCAATCTCGACAGGCTGACGCTGGGCCTGTTCCGGCCGTCGCCTGTCGACGTGCTGCCGGTACCGGCATGCGTGCAGGGCTGCCCGCCCAGCGACTCAAGCTGCATCCTCGCAGGCGGCGGCGCTCTCGGTGGCGCGAGGCCCAAGCACGAGATCAGCGTCGCCGTGGCCGGACCGGTGCAGTCTGATTCGCAGAAGCCCAAGACCGGTACGCAGCCACAGATCGGCACGATCAACCAGGCGATCCCACAGCCGCGCCTGGCTTCTGTGGTGACCGGCTGGGATCTGCTGCTCGAATAGGCGCACGCCGCGGCCGGCCCGGCTCCCTTTGCGCGTGGTGACGATGCATCTGCCTCAATCTCGCTCCAGTCCTGTTGGTCGCTCTTCGGCTGGTCGCTCTTCGGCTGGTCGCTCTTCGGCTGGTCGCTCTTCGGCTGGTCGCTCT